>JALSIU010000082.1 GCA_026989715.1 Methylomonas sp. | reverse complement strand
TTGTTCGGTGTCAATGCGCTGGCTGAGAACTTCTTCTGCTCCTTGATTAAGATGCGTACGCAATATGCCGTCATGACCTACAATGTAGTGTTGTAATGTTCTTGTTTGTTTTTTGTTAATCAGTGAAGCAAAAATCTTTTCATATTGTAATTGGAAGGCAAGCAGGCCAATTTTTTCTCCGGAGGCATCAATAATAGGGGTGGTAATAAACCCCGCGATAATATTATGACTTGGTGGGTAGCGTTCTAGGTCGCTGAATAGCGTTTTTCCAGACCTTAAACTGGTTCGTGCCGTTTTTGCAAAATGCGTGGCGGCATATTTTCCGGAAAAGAGATTGGTGCCTAGGTCTGCTTCATGTGCCACGCTATAAATGATATTGCCTTGTAAATCAATCAGGAAGAGGTCGTAAATATAGTCATAATTATGCATCATGCTAACTAAATCTTGCTGATATTGTTGGGTAATGGTTTCCCAATGCGTACTTTTTGTATAGCTTGCAAGTGCTTGTTTCTGAGTTTTTCGGTCGGTTTGTAAGGCTTGTAGTAACTCGGTTGTTTGTGAATCTTCTGCTTTGGATTTGATGTCTGTAAAACGATAATGAAACCAATTTTGCAGAAATTGGCTGTCAGCCATTGCCATCTGTTCTAGATTTTGTGCCGCTGCTTTATATAATCCGGTGGCTGCTTGATGGTAGCTTATCCAAGAGACTAGGCTCATGGGGGTTAAAGCCAGTAACAGAAACCAGAATAATAAAGTACGATTGATAGAATGGTTAAAAACGACTTTATTGATTGGTTTTTGTTGCTTCATTTAAGAGGGAAAATATTGAGTTGGAGGTATTTTAAGGGGTTGAAGACAGCGATATGATTTCTACCATTATAGTCTGTTGATTGTATATTTCTGTGATGAAATAGAGGTTTTTTTAGTGTGTTTTGTCGTTTGTATCGCGGTCATTTTGACGTAATGCGATATTGTCTAAAATTTGTTGTTTCTCTATGGTGCTCGCTTGTGACCAACCAGTGATTTCATCTAGCGTACGTAAGCAACCTAAACAAATATCTGCATTATTTAAACAGCAATTGCGTACGCAAGGTGACTCAATGCCGCGCTGTTTGTGTTGTGCTAATAGGTTGGTGATTTGCCGGAGTGTCGGGTTGCTTTGTGTGTAGTTGATGGCGATGGTATATATTTTATCGTTTAATACGAGGCGCAATGATGGGTAGGAGTTTACGCCTAATGTTCGTGCAAATTGGATGTGCTCGTTCAGTTGAGTTTGGGTGGCGGGAGTGCTTAAGTCTGTTGTGAAACGTTGAATATCTAATGCTGTTTGTTCTGCACAGGCAATCAGCGTTGTGTCAAATGAGGGGTTTTGTGCCTTTTGGTAATAGGCATATTGTATTTGTTGACGTAATGATGAGGTGAGTTCGGGGGCTTGTTGTGCCGCGGCAATTAAAGCGCGACACGCGGGGTAAGTCGAGCGCAGTGGTGTGTTATGCGTCCAAAAATCAAAGTTAAAACGCACATGAGGAACGCTCGCTTCTATGCGTTGCCATGCTTGTTGTATCATAGTTTGCGTGGCAAGTGGCATCGGCGTTGTTGTATCAGGTGCTAAGCCGCCGAGTATGAATTTAAAGTCGAGTAGAGCAGGGAGTTGCTGTTGTAATGCGGCTAGGGATTGTTCATAGGCATAGCACCAACTGCACATGGGATCGTATACATAATAAAGTGTATTATTTTGAATTTTCATAGTCTTCGCAGTGGTGAGGAAGGGGTTATTGTAAACTATATTTTGCGTTGCTTAAAAAAATAACTGACTGATAAATAAGTTATTTCTAGGTTTTGATTGAAGTAAGGGATAGGAAGCCTGAATGACTTATTTAATTTTATTGTTACAGAAAACAGCATTCAGAGTCATGTGACATCTATAATAGATTGCAATATGAATCAATTGTATTGAAATTATTATGGCTCAACAAATGAATATTGCACCGGAAGACTGGTTAAATGAATATGGCGATATTTTATATCGCTATGCTTTGTTGCGGGTACGCTCAGAGCCTACGGCAGAAGATTTGGTGCAGGAGACGCTATTATCAGGTTTGCAGTCTTATGCTAATTTTTCTGGAAAATCGACGTTGCGTACCTGGTTGATTGGTATTTTAAAGCATAAAATTGTGGATCATTTTAGAAAAAATAAATATGAAATGACGACTTTGCATGATGAAGAGACGGCGGCAGATATATTGGCTTACCAATTTGATCATCAAGGGCATTGGCAGGTTAATTTGGTGGAGTGGGGTACACCGGATAAAAGTATTGATGATGAGCAATTTTGGGAGGTATTTAATCGGTGCATTTCGCGTTTGCCCCAAAGAATGGCTGATTTATTGTTTTTACGGGCGATAGATGGTGTGGCAACGGATACATGTTGTGAGCTGTTGGGGTTCGAATCGGACAATCAGCTGTGGGTTGCTTTATCACGTACGCGGGTAAAGCTGCGTCAGTGCTTAGAGACAAATTGGTTTAATTAAAGGGTTATATTATGCGTAAATGTAAGCAAATCATTGAATTGACTTCACGCGAAATGCAAGAGCCATTGTCGTGGCTAACGCGCCTAGAGGTGCGAGTGCATTTGTTGATGTGTAAAACGTGCCGGCGTTATCAGCAACAATTGTCTTTTATGGATAAGGCTTTGTCTATTATGGAACAGCGACTCTTATCACAACATTTATCGGACTCTGCTAAGCGGCGAATTGCGAAAAAATTAGAATAAATTTTGAGCGTCAGTGTTAAGCAAGGTGATTCGCCGAGTTGCAAGTTAATTAAAGCCTATGCTGTCTTGGCCGATAATACTAATGACTAAGGGATGATAATATTTAAGGAATGCATAATTTATGGGAGGTGGTATGGAAATAAAAGCATTGAATCAAAATATACAGTCTTTATCGGCTGATAAACAAGCGAGTCAGACGGCAGGGCAAGATATTTCTGCATCAAAGGATGCTAAAGAGACAGATGCAAGTGCTATTAAGGAAGCGGCCTCAGTGACGGTGAAGCGTGAAATGAATGCGGCTATTTTACAGTCGGCCGTGAGTAAGCTAAGTGTGACTGATGAACCGATGGCATTAGTGTTAAAAACTGCTTTAGAGGGGATTAATGAGGCCTTAAAGGAAAGCATGGGCGATAATGCCATTCAAAAAGCATATGATTCCGGTTTGGATGTAAGTCCTAAGGCAACCGCAGAACGTATCGTGTCTTTAAGCACAGCCTTTTTTGGCAAATACCAAGAAATGAATCCGGATATGAGTCAAAAAGACGCTTTAGCCTCTTTTACGGATATTATTAGCGGTGGGATTGATCAAGGTTTTGCTGAGGCAAGAGATATTTTAGATGGCTTAGGTGTTTTAAAAGGTGATATTGCCGATAATATCGATAAAACGTATGCCTTGGTGCAAGATGGCTTAAAGTCATTTACCGAGAGTTTGACGAATACAGATAAAACGACTAGTTAATTAGCGAGTAGCAGTTGGTTTTAATCAATAGGCGAAAAAGGCTTACCGATGCTTTCTCGGTAAGCCTTTTTCGTTTTCCAGGTCGCGTGCGTGATAACGGGGTTTATTTAGTCGCATGCTAGTGACGGAGTTGCATTTTTTTGCGATTGGTATTTACATTGCTTGCAATAGCGGCCATTGCAAATAGAGTTGAGGAGATAATAAACTGGCCTGAAATAAAACTCAGTAAGCCTGTTAAAAAAACCAACCCTGTGAGTATATCTTGCATAAAATCATTCATTGTTAATACCTTTTTAAATTTTTTTAAAGTTAATGCGCTTAATTCTTAAGTCGCACAATAAGTATAGGAATTTTGTGTTGAATTAACAATTGTGTAAAAACAAGATAGATTGTTTCTTTTTTGGATATAATTTTTACTTCATAAGGTCATATTTCTTCAGGTAAAGTAATTGGCGGCTCCGACTAAAGCTGTATTGGAATTTAAGGATATTTTGATTGATAGTTTGCTTAAATGTGAGTTAAAGCGACCTTTACTGAGAAAGTGTTGTAAAAAATGCCCATTTTCCATAGCAGATCGGATTTTGGGGGCAATGCCACCGCCAATAAATAGACCACCGGATGCTAAACATTTTAGAGCCAGATTGCCTGCTTCGGCGGCATAAAGCTCTACAAATAAACGCACGACTTCAGTACACACCAGGTCTGCCTGCTTTAGGCCTAATTGGGAAATTATCGCATTACGATCTGTTGTGCCTTGCTTAGCGGCTGGAACTAAATCGCAAGGGGGGGCATAGCCGGTTTGGATTAGAAAATCATAGAGATGGCCAAAGCCATCACCAGAGAGCACGCGTTCCCAACTGACATGTTCGGGGAATAATTGACGTAGATAGCGTAACAATTGATCTTGTTGTGGCGTTTGTGCGGCAAAATCACAATGCCCTCCCTCCGTTGCGATTGGGTGATATTGTTGGCCATCCCAATACAAAATTGCTTGTCCTAGGCCTGTACCGGCGGCTAGTACAGCAATATTGCCATTTTGGGTGGTGGCATTTGGATTTAGTTCCAGA
>JALSIU010000081.1 GCA_026989715.1 Methylomonas sp. | reverse complement strand
CTAACGAGCGAATCGCATCATCACTTGCACGTCCTCCTGCATTGCGAATCACATGTGCATCCCCTTCTGATAAACCTGCATATTTGGCCGGATCAAGCCGTGCATCCATACAGGTTAAGATAGCGAATTTTCGGCCGGGAGGCATGGGTAAATCAGATTTATCAAAATGATTGGTATATTCGCGATTGGCAAGTAAAACTTCGTTCAGTATTTTGGACATATTAAATTTCCTCTGTTGTTATTGTGATAGATGATGAAAAGTTATTTTGCTTAACTTCTATAACATAAGCAGGTTTTATACCAAGTATGGAATTAATAAAAACAAATACTTACAAATTTACTTTTGGTTGATTGTGCAGTTATAATTCACAAATTGAATAAAAACTGCATAATTTGCTGATGACTTATAACTCACTATCTGATTTAAGCCCCATTATTTTTCTACAAACCTTCATTATCGAGCTGATGCACGCGAGTGAGCAACTAGGGGAAGAGCAGTGTCGGCAATTGATTGATAATATTGCCGCCACAGCAGGCTGTTTTTTTGAAGAAGTGTATCGCTCTGCCAGTGGTAATGAAAATGATGCACTCGATATTGAAAGTTATATTGAACTCATTTTAGGCTTAAAGAACAATATTGGCGGTAATTTCTCACTCTCTTCCAGTGATCAAAGTTGTATCTCGGTGTGTAATAGCCGTTGCCCTTTTGGTGAAAAAGTGGTTAATTTTCCTGAGCTATGTGGTATGACCTCCAGTGTCTTTGGTGGGATTGCGGCGCGTAACTTTGGATATGCCAAAGTGGAAATTGCCAAAAGCATTGCCAATCGAGATGGTTGTTGTGAAGTTTATATTCATTTGAATGCCGAGAGTGGCAAAGACAGGCCGGGAATAGAATATCATCATGCAGAGCCGCAACAGAATGAGCAGAATTTTGCGATACTACAATCACAAATAGAGCAACGGATGCTGCAAATATGGCGTAAGCAAAGCAGTCAGCAAGTACAAAAAAATACAGCACCTGTTATCATTTCCAACTCACCTGCCATGCAAAAAGTATTACATGCCATTGAGGTGATTGCACCCACCTCAGCAACGATTCTTATCCAAGGGAAAACGGGGGTTGGTAAAGAGTTGGTTGCTCGTGCCATTCACGCAATGAGTACACGCCATAATAAAGCCTTTATCCCGATTAACTGTGGTGCAATTGCAGAGAGCTTATTGGAAAGTACTTTATTTGGTCATGAAAAAGGAGCTTTTACCGGTGCGGTAGATGTGCATAAAGGCTATTTTGAAAGAGCAGAAGGGGGAACGTTGTTTCTTGATGAAGTAGACTCTTTATCACCCGGCGCACAAACCCGGTTGCTGCGGGTTATTCAAGAAGGCGAGTTGGAAAGAGTGGGTGGTAAACAAGCCATACAGGTTGATGTGCGTATCATTTCTGCAACTAATGTTGAATTATCTGAAAAAATAGCCCAAAAATTATTTCGTAATGATTTGTACTATCGTATTAATGTGGTGAAACTGGAGATACCCCCTTTAGCAACCAGGCCGGAAGACTTTCCCGCATTAGTGAGCCATATTTTGCAAAAAATGAGTCGTAAACATAATAAAAAGGTCAAATCCGTGAGTCGTGAGGTGATGCGCCAAATTTATGCTTATCAATGGCCGGGCAATGTACGAGAACTGGAAAATACTTTAGAGCGCAGTTTATTATTTACACTCGGGGAGGAAATAACCGATTTGCAACTGGATGTTAGTGCTACAACGCCTGAGATAACTGACTGGAAACAAAGTAAAGCACAAGCAATAGCCAATGTTGAGCGCAACTTTTTACAAACTGCATTGCAACAATATCAGGGGGATATTAAAGCAATTGCCGGCAGTATGGAATTATCAACACGCGCTATTTATAACAAATTAAAAAAATATAATATTCACCCGGATGATTATCGGGGGTAAAAATGACACGTGATTTTTAATTCAGCCTCAACCCTTAATAAACCCGAAACAAGCGTTGCATTTGCTCAAATTCATACAAATAGGGCTTAGCGACTTCATGATTGGCGACAATAATAATTAAATCATGTGAAAAAACCGAGGTGTTATACCAATTAAAGCTGCCATCTATAACGATTCTATCATCAATGACACAATATTTAGAATGAATGGGAGAGTAGGGGACGGGGTGATCATCTTGGCCGTAAACCAAGCCGATATGTACCCCTGCAGATTTTAAACGCTTAATAACGGGTAATAAGGGGCGGTTTAGCTCCTCTTGCATACTGCGTTCAATACCTATTTTTCCCTCTCTGGCCAAGTGGCCATTAAACAAGATATGCACATAAACGCCACGGTTTTTTGCATTGATAAGAGCGCAAATAACACTATCATGATACTTGCCAAGTAACTCGCCAATCAGAAACAAACTGATTTTAATGGAATGCTGAGCGCGGTTGACCTCAGCCAAAATGGCATGGTGCGGCAAATAGGTGTCACCGTTTTGCATGCGATGTCGGCCAAAGGTATACAGCATATTAAAATGGCTGTAAGGGTCGATGCCATAAGCCTGAATAACACCACCGCGCTGGCTTTGAAAAATATTATCCAGCAAACGACACATGCCTTTAGAATGAAAGGTCATGCCTGATTCCCAATTTGCCCACCAGCGGTCAAAGGTAATATTAAAAGAACCTAAGATGCAATCTTCATCATTAAAAATAATAAACTTAGTATGCATATCAGGCTCGACCTCAATCAAATGATGATCCGGCGTACACACCACCCCTATTAACTCCACCCCTGCCAGTTTTAAACGCGCATAATTATCGCTATTGGTCAGCGTCATCTTGCGCCAATCGACGATGCACTGCACCCATACGCCTTGCTCACCGGCATGAATTAAATGCGTCGTAAAATCCGCATCATCAATACAATCGACACTCACTTTAATGGTACACAAACGCTCAGGGTGTTCATATTTGCAGTGAATGACTTGATTGATTAAATCATGAATATAACGCTTAGGATGATAAGGGTGGTGCGGCTGGCCTTTGGTAAATTTAGGAACAAGGTGCAAAGACTCAAAATGATGATTGATCCAATCGACATCATTTTGTAATTCATGCGCCGGCAATTCGTAAGTACGATAGTGATTAGGGGTTGCATGTAAAGCATTTATTTCTCGATGTTGGGGTGTATCGGCATCGGCATGCAACTGTTTCCAGTCCATAAAAATATACTCTTTATGCGAGGCAATCGAGCGTTCATCATGGTGAATGATAAAAGAAAATTTAACGCAATTAATCACACCAAAGGTATTGGAATAAGGATGGATATAAAAATCCCGGGTACGACGTTTATGTTGATTCCATCGAATATCATAAGCCTCAGTATCGACCACATAAGTTTCGCAAATATTATGTTGTCGATACACTTTAAGGATAACTTTTAAATTAATATCCGTTCCACGAAACAAATCAAACTCAATTTTGCCCCAGCGCAGATAAAATTTATGGTTAAAATCATTGACGCGGGCAAATGAGCCACCTAATTCACCGTGTACCGGCTTGGCATAATGTTCTGCTATGGTTTGCATGGCATGACCTTTTTTTATTGTTATTAAAGTGACTCAAAGCTCATTAAATAACCGCAATGATCCGAGACGCGGCCATAATCCTGTTCGGTAAAAATAATGCGTGCAGATGTGGCTTTGAGCTGGCTATGTTTATGCATAAAGATATAGTCAATTCGGTAATCATCGGCAAGCAAATCTTGCCAATGTGCATCATGTACTTTAAAGATTTTATCAAAGACACCTTGCTGATTGACCGCCAAATACTGGTCTTCATATTGCTGTGAATCGACTACCATTTCATAGCCCTCTGACCCTGCGGTAATATTAAAATCACCACATAATAAAGTCGCCTGTATATCACGGTGGTTATTTTGCGCCGCCCAGCTTTTTAATTGTTGAAACTGTTGTGCAAAACCGCCCTCCAGCCAGCTTAAATGCACAGAAAACACATTGATAAAGCCGATATAAGGCACATGCACTCGCGCGGCCACGACTTTACGGGAATTAATATCATACACATCATGGCTCTTAGACACATACCGAGATTCATGTCGCGATAAGGGGTAGCGGCTTAAAATCGCAACCCCTTCACGGTATTGGTCAAAGCCTAAATGCGACCAATCATGATGAATATAAAAAGGCTTGCTTAAACGATCATTAATAATTTTAGCCGCATTAGACTCCCAATCACCGTGGCCATCTTGCCAATGCTCGGCCACCTCCTGCAAACACACAATATCCACCTCCTGTTCATTAATGGCATTGGCGATGGTAGTCAATTTAGCATCTTGATTGGTCTCCTGATAACAATGTAAATTTAAAATCAGCACCTTCAGTTGTTCGCGTAAAAACGTATAGTTTTGCCCCGCATTATTATCCCAAAGCGTTTGTTGGCCATTATCACAACAGATAACATATTTTAATTTTGCCAGTTCAGCATGCCGTATTTTGCCGCTCCACAGCTGTACGCCATATTGGTTAGGATTACGCGCATGACTTTGTAAGGCTCTATCC
>JALSIU010000080.1 GCA_026989715.1 Methylomonas sp. | reverse complement strand
GCTAAATATAGGTTAATTTATTGACTGATAAGAGCTATTATACTGTGCATAGCGATTGCTTTTATAGCCTAAACCCCGATATTTAATTTTATTAAAACAATGATGAACAATGCACTTATCCCGATACTTGGCATGGCAGCCTATAGCGGTACCGGTAAAACAACTTTATTAACCGAATTAATCCCACTACTCACGGCACGCCATATTCGAGTCGGCTTAATAAAACACAGTCACCATAATTTTCAAATCGACAAACCGGGTAAGGATAGCTTTCGTTTACGCGCGGCAGGTGCAAGCCCTGTTATGCTGGTATCAAGCCATAGACGCGCCATTATCACCGATTTTCCAAGCCCAGAGGAGCCTGATTTAAATGAACAATTACGCTATTTTGAGCAATCAGAATTAGATTTGCTTTTAATTGAGGGCTTTAAAAGTGCGCGTTTTCCAAAAATTGAATTACACAGACCTAGCCTTAACAATCCTTTGCTCTATCCGGATGATGATTCCATTATTGCCTTGGCAACTGACCAAGCAGTGACATTGCCGCCCCATATCACTGCTTTGGATTTAAATAATAGCCCGCAAATTGCTGATTTTATCATCCGAGATTTTTTAAAATCCGATATTCCATCCAATCAAGCCATCACTGCATAAAAAATGCAAATAATGGATGCTTTACCAACCCAATAACAACATGAGGCCATAATAAATGTTAACAATACAACAAGACGCACCTGACTTTACATTAAATGATGCCAACGGCGAACCACATAAGCTCAGTGATTACAAAGGGCAGTGGCTGATTATATACTTCTATCCTAAGGATAATACGCCGGGATGCACCACAGAGGCCTGCACACTGCGCGATGACAATGCAGAATTTGAAAAATTGAATGCAAAAATAGTGGGCATCAGCACCGATAGCAGCAAAAGCCATTTAAAGTTTATCACCAAACAGGCATTGCCCTTTACGCTACTCGCCGATACCACAGGCGAAGTCAGTAAGGCTTATGATGCCTTATTTAAACTAGGCCCGCTTAAAGTGAGTAAACGCCATAGTTTTATTATTGATCCGATGGGAAAAATAGCCAAAATTTATCGCTCAGTCTCACCGGGCTTACATAGCCAAGAATTATTAGTCGATTTACAACAACTACAAAAAAACGCTTAACCTCTTTATTTTTAGCTAGGTGGGGGAACGCCCCACCTAGCTTATGCTAATTTTTAACGATGCTTGCCCAAGCTGAGTTCCACGCATCATTTTGATAAAAATCGGCATTTTTCTTTAAGGTGCCAGTCAAAACTTGCTTTAAGGTATTTTCGATAATACCAAAAAAGTGGCAATAAGCACGCTGTGGATCAAGTGCCTTAATTTCACCGGCTTTAATCCCCATTTGTAATATTTTTAATATCTTGGTAAACGGCGGGGTTTCCATGATAGGCTGCTCATCAGGCAAAAATTCACTCACCCTAACCACTAATAAAAACTGCATAATTTCAGGGGCTTGCTCCGTTAAGGTAAACCATAAATCGACAATTTCCCTTAATTGCTCAGGTGATTTACGGTTTCTACGCCGAATATCATCAATCGATACACTTAAACGGTCAATAATCCATAAATAAACAGCACGAGCAATTTCTTGCTTATTTTTAAAATGCTTGTAGATTCCTGCACTGTTTTTAACGCCGGATAGCTCGGCTATTTCTGTTAGAGAAGTATTAAAATAACCTTTCTCGGCGAATAATTTTAAAGCTGCTCCTAAAATATCGTTATACAGCTCTTCTTTACTTTTTGTTATATCCTGTTCCATGTTGCCTTATTTAACTCTGTTCTTTTTATTAGGTAAAGATGATGTAAGCCCATACATAATGCCTAAATTTTAAGCAAATCATAAGACTTACAACACCTCAATGCTTGTTTATTCGGCCATCGAGGTATACGCCGCTTTTAAATAACTCATCATTGACCATAAAGTTAAAATTGCCGCAATATACAACATGACTAAACCAAATAAATTCATTGATACACCCGCTATCTCGTCTCGATACAATAAGCAGGCAATTGCCAGCATTTGTGCAGATGTTTTCCATTTTCCTATCTGTGACACTTTCACGGTTGCACGTTGGCCTATTTCGGCCATCCATTCACGCAACGATGAAATAGTAATCTCTCTGCCGATAATAATGGCAGCAGGTAAAGTCATCCAAATGTTCGCTTGCGACTCTACCAATAATACTAAGACAATAGCCACCATAATTTTATCGGCAACCGGGTCTAAAAAAGCACCAAATTTAGTTTCCATTTGCATTTTTCTCGCCAAGTAGCCATCTAACCAATCGGTTACGCCTGCGATAAAGAAAATAAAAGTAGTGGCTACGTTGGCGTAGCTCCACGGCAAATAGAAGAAAACCACTAGAACAGGAATTAAAGCAACCCGTAATAAGGTTAATAATGTCGGTAAGTTTATATTATCAATCATCTTGATGATGGAAAGTATCGTATATTCGTTGTGCTAATTGTCGGCTAATTCCCTCTACACTGCAAAGCGCGTCTACACCCGCTCGCGCTATTCCCTGCATACCGCCAAACTGCTTCAGTAAAATTTGTCGCCTCTTAGGACCAAGCCCTGCTATCGTTTCCAAAATAGACTCCTTCTTCGCTTTCGCTCGACGCGCTCTATGCCCAGTAATGGCAAAACGATGTGCTTCATCTCTAATATGCTGAATCAACAATAAAGCACTTGCCCCCGGACGCATATCAATCGCTTGTGCTTGCCCCGGCAAAATCAGCTTTTCCATTCCCGCTTTTCGATCAGGTCCTTTGGAAACCCCGACTATCATAACATTATTTATATTTAATTCAGCTAAAGCCTTTTCAGCAACGCCAACTTGCCCTTTGCCGCCGTCAATAAATAAAATATCAGGGGCTTGATGCTCCCCCTTGACCAAGCGTTTAAAGCGTCGTGCAACCGCCTGATAAATAGCGGCATAATCATCTCCAGGCGTAATACCTTCAATATTAAAACGCCGATAAGCCGATTTAACCGGTCCCTCTCTATCAAACACAACACAGGAAGCAACCGTAAAATCACCTTGAGTATGACTAATATCAAAACATTCCAGACGTACCGGCACCTCCTGAGTTCCCAACTCTTCTTGCAGGCTTAAATAACGTGCATACATGCCTTGTTTATCTGCTAACTTGCTCTGCAAGGCACTTTCAACATTGACTTGCGCCATTTGCAACCATTTAGCACGCTCACTGCGCACATGGGGTGAAATCGTGACCGTATGCCCTGCCTGAGTTGCCAACACTTCGGTTAATAGTTCAATTTCATCCGGTGTATGACTCACAATCAATTCAAATGGAATATTTTTATCTAAATAATATTGTGCAATAAAGGCCTGCAAAATACTTTCGGGGCTATAGTCAGCACTTATTTTAGGAAAAAAAGTTTTATTCCCTAAATTTTGGCCATGCCGAATAAAAAAAATTTGCACACAGGCCATGCCTGCTTGACTGGCACAAGCAACAATATCGACATCCCCCTGTTCACCACTGACGTAATTTTTTTCTAAAACAGTCCGTAATTGGCTAATTTGATCTCTAACCCTAGCGGCTTGTTCAAACTCTAAATTAGAGGCTAACGCATCCATATCAGCAATAAGCCGATCAATCAATAAACTGCCCTTGCCCTCTAAAAACAAAACCGTATTCGCCACATCAACCGCATATGCTTCTTGGTCAACTAACCCCACGCACGGCGCAGTACAGCGCTCTATTTGATATTGTAAACAAGGTCTAGAACGATTTTTATAATATGAGTCTTCACACTGCCGTACAGGAAATATTCGCTGTAATAGCTTCAAAGTCTCCCGCACCGCACCGGCACTAGGGTATGGCCCATAATATTTGCCTTTTTTCTTTTTAGCACCGCGATGCGCCGTTATCTGCGGAAAATCTTGCTCGCTGGAAATAAAAATATAAGGGTAGGACTTATCATCACGCAAACAAATATTGTAACGTGGTTTATGCTTTTTAATCAGCTGGCATTCCAGCAATAATGCCTCACCTTCCGTATGCGTGACCGTGACTTCAATACGCACAACATTCGCAATCATCACCTGTTGCTTAGGTGAAGACGCTCCTTTTCTAAAATAACTGGAAACTCGATTTTTTAGATTTTTAGCTTTGCCGATATAAACAACCACGTCTTTATCGTTAAACATTTTATAAATACCCGGCAAGCGGGTCAGATGCTTTAAAAAATCTTCAATATCAAATACGTCTGACGCAAGCTCATTGACATCTTGTACCGGCACGATTACACGCTCACAGCAAAACAGGAGGAGGATTTAAGAACGCCCCCCACGCTATTAAATTCTAATATTTCAAATTCTAAGTACATTTATTGTTCACACAACACCTCACCACAATGGCATTATTTTATACATCACGGAAAAATTATGCCATCACTTATAAAGCCATAACAAATTATTGCCTAAATGAGACCTATATCACCTTAAATACACCAAAATATTGCTCTACTAGCACAAATACTCTCCCCTACAATACAAAATTCTCTTATAATAGTCGGTCATTTAATAATTTATTAAAAATCCATAAAAGGTTTACAAAATGGCACGAGTTACCGTCGACGACTGTTTAGAAAATGTTGAAAATCGTTTTGAGTTAGTTTTATTAGCCTCTAAAAGAGCGCGTCAACTAGAAAAAGGCGCAGAAGAGTTTCTACCGCGTGGAAAAGATAAATTTACTGTTTTAGCCTTACGCGAAATTGCAGAAGGATTTGTAACACCTGAAAATATTGATGCACTGCACCAAGTCGGTGAGTCAGCTGCCCCTTCAATTGCAACGCCTACGTTATAATAATGAACGCTCAGGATAATATTGACCTTCCGGAAAGTCCTGAGCAACTTTTGCTAGATCAGTTGCACAGCATTTCTAGCGATTATTTAGACCCTCAACAACTGGAAAAAATTTTCCAAGCCTATCAATTTGGTGCGAAACACCACCAAGGCCAACGCCGAAAAAGCGGTGAAGCCTTTATTTGTCATCCGCTTTCTGTCGCCATTTCGCTGGCTAAAATGCGCATGGATGTCAATGGCGTGACAGCGGCCATTTTACACGATGTCATCGAAGACACGACAGCAAGTAAAAACGACATTATCGAACTCTTCGGCGAAGAAGTTGCCAACTTAGTTGATGGTGTAACCAAGTTAACCAAGCTCGATAATAAAACGCAAGCCGAAGCACAAGCAGAAAATGTCCGCAAAATGTGCTTGGCCATGGCTAAAGACTTACGCGTCATTATGGTCAAATTAGCCGACCGTTTGCATAATATGCAGACACTTGGCGTCATGCGCCCGGAAAAAAAACGCCGCATTGCTAAAGAAACCTTAGATATTTACACGCCTATCGCCAATCGTTTAGGCATGAACAATATCCGGCATCAACTAGAATCTTTATGCTTTGAGGCCATTCACCCCATGCGCTACCGTATTTTGAAAAATGCGGTCAAAAAAGCACGCGGTAATCGCAAAGAAGTCATTGCAACCATCACCAATTCAATTAAAACGCGTCTGCATCAAGCAAACGTTATCTGTGAGGTCGAGGGGCGTGAAAAATATCTTTATAGCATCTATAAAAAGATGCAAAATAAAAAACTGACATTCTCTGATATTTACGATGTCTACGCTTTTCGTATTTTTTGTAGCGATGTTGATACCTGTTATCGGGTATTAGGCATTGTGCATAATTTGTTCAAACCTGTTCCAGGAAAATTTAAAGACTATATCGCCTTGCCCAAAGCAAACGGCTACCAGTCACTGCACACCATTTTAATCGGCCCCTTTGGTATGCCGGTTGAAATCCAAATTCGTACTCATCAAATGCACCGCATGTCCGAATCAGGTATTGCCGCACACTGGCTCTATAAATCTGAAGACAATGATGACGCACACGCCATGTCTAAAAACCGTGCATCGGAATGGGTGCGTGATTTATTGGAAATGCAAAAAAGCACGGGTAATTCACTCGAATTTATTGAAAACCTAAAAGTCGACCTGTTTCCGCAAGAAGTCTTTGTTTTTACACCACAAGGCAATATTATCAAGCTACCCTATAATGCCAGTGTGATTGATTTTGCTTATGCCGTCCATACCGATATTGGCAACTCCTGCGTCTCCGCACGTATCGACAAACGCTTGGTGCCTTTGCAAACACAAGTAGAAAATGGTGTGACAGTCGAAGTTATTACTGCCTCTTGGGCGAGGCCAAATCCACTTTGGCTAAGCTATGTCACCACGGCCAAAGCACGTTCGGGCATTCGCACCTACCTCAAAAACTTCAAGCAACAAGAAGCCATTAACCTAGGTCGCCGCCTATTAGAGAAAGAATTATTGGATATAGGCAAAAGCTTATCTGACATTAGTGAGCAAATGTTTATGCAACTGCTAAAAACACTTAACATCACTACATTAGATAAGTTATTTGAAGAAATTGGTTTAGGCGATAAAATGCCCTTTTTAATCGCTAAACATTTAATACAGGACGATATTAATGCCGCCATTAAATTAGATGACACGGAGCCGCGCAAAGAAACACCGCTAATCATCAAAGGGACGGAAGGCATGGTGATTAATTTAGCGAAATGTTGCCGCCCTATCCCCGGCGATCCTATTATTGGCTATTTCAACCCCGGCAAAGGTATTGTTGTACACCACCATGAATGTAAAAACTGCACCGGTGAGCATAAAAAATCCACCGAATGGCTAGAAGTTGAGTGGAGCCAAGAAGTCAGTGGTGACTACTCGGCAGAAATTCGTATCGAATTGTTAAATCAGCCAGGTACTTTAGCGACCATTGCTTCAACGATTTCCAAGATGGGATCCAATATTGAAAATGTTAATATTATTAGTCAAGACCCGCGCGTATCAGTTGACATTATCACCTTGACGGTCAAGGATAGAGTGCATTTAGCCAACATTATGCGGCAACTGAAAAAATTATTTATTATTTTAAAAATTACCCGAACTAAAAAATAAGGTTTTATCATGCATAAAGAAATCATTCAAACCGATGCGGCACCACAAGCCATTGGCACTTACTCACAAGCGGTTAAAGTGGGCACTACCGTTTATTTATCAGGCCAAATTCCATTAGTCCCTGCAACCATGGAAATTTTAGATGGTGATATTAATGCACATATCACCCAAGTTTTTGAAAATTTACGCGCCGTCGCACAAGCCGCCGGAGGCGATTTGGCCGATATTGTGAAATTAAATGTCTTTTTAACCGACTTATCGCACTTCCCTATCGTCAATGAAATTATGGGAACTTATTTCAGCCAGCCCTACCCTGCACGAGCTGCAGTTGGCGTGGCCGCTTTACCGAAAGGGGTTGCCGTTGAAATGGATGCCATTATGGAATTAAGACCGCCTGAGTACCATTAACAATAAACCATTCATTTTAACCCCCCGCCACCTAAGGTTGCCGACGCTACTGTTTCGGCAACTCGCAGCCTTTCATTTGAAATAACTGCACTCGAAGATGATAAGCACTCACCATGAATTCACAGGCCATGCTTAATCAGGCAGTCGCATCATTAAAAGGTGTCGGAGGCCAAACAGTCATACGTTTAGAAAAACTGCACATTCGTCGTATTCGTGACTTAATCTTTCACTTACCCATCCGTTACGAAGACCGCACACGTATTCAGCCCATTCATGCCTTATCCGCCGACACCACAGCACTTGTTTGTGCGCGTGTCACATCTTGCTCCATCTCCAATCGGGGGCGGCGCATGTTGCTTTGCCAAATAAGCGATGATACAGGCTACCTCAGCCTACGTTTTTTTCATTTCAGCGCGGCACAACATAATCACTTATCAACCGGTACGCTTATCAGTTGTTTTGGCGAAGTCAAAACCGGCTACTCCGGTTATGAAATGATTCACCCGGAATATAAAATCATTCGTGATATCAATGACTGCGTGACCAGTGATACCCTAAGTGCCATTTATCCCCTAACAGAAGGCTTGCGCCAAGCCAATATCAGAAAGGCTGTACAACAAGCGCTGGCACTTTACAATACGCACCCCGATGCATTACCTGATTTATTACCCCAACAATTACTACAGCACTACCACTACCCAAGCTTACAAGATGCTTTAAATAGTTTACACGCCCCCCAGCCTGGCATGTCGGTTGCAATACTGCTCAACACACCCAATCCCGCACTCAAACGCCTCGCTTTTGAAGAGTTTATTGCACACCAATTAAGTCAATTGCACCATAAGGCCACAGAAAAACACTGGCAAGCCCCCCTTTTAACTTGCAGCTCTCAGCAAACGGAGCAATTTTTAAGCAATCTGAGCTTTAGCCTAACCCAAGCCCAACAAAAAGTGATTGCCGACATTAAAAGCGACTGTGCAAGTAACTCACCAATGTTACGCTTAATACAAGGCGATGTTGGCTCCGGCAAAACGGTCGTCTCCGCTTATGCGGCTTTGCTTGCACTCAGCAGTCATTACCAAGTAGCCATTATGGCACCGACTGAATTATTGGCGGAACAACATTTACGCAATTTTAGTCTTTGGTTTCAAAAATTTAATACAAACATCGCTTATTTAACCGGCCAGCTAAAAGGTAAAAAACGCGAACAAACCTTGCAAAATATCGCCTCGGGCAATGCAGGCATTATTATTGGCACACACGCCCTTTTCCAAGATGCCGTTAATTTTGCCCGTCTTGGACTGATCATTATTGATGAACAACACCGCTTTGGTGTCAACCAACGCCTAGCTTTACGCGATAAAGGCCAACAAAAACAAACTAAACCACACCAGCTTATTATGACCGCCACGCCCATTCCGCGTACCTTAGCCATGCTCAATTATGCTGATTTGGATATATCCATTATTGATGAATTGCCCCCGGGTAGAATTCCCGTCATTACCCGCGCCATGCCAAGTGATCGCCGCCCCGAAATTATTGCCAAAATCAGCGACTGGGTTAAGCAAGGGCGGCAAGCCTATTGGGTATGCACCTTAATTGAAGAATCTGAAGTATTGCAATGCGAAGCGGCAGAAAATACGGCGAACCTACTCACCCAAATGCTGGCAAACGTACGCATCGGTTTGGTACACGGACGTATGAAAGCCTCTGAAAAAGAACGTATCATGCAAGCATTTAAACAACATGAACTCGACTTGCTGGTAGCGACAACCGTTATTGAAGTCGGTGTAGATGTACCAAATGCTGGCTTAATGATTATTGAAAACCCGGAGCGTTTAGGATTATCACAACTACACCAATTACGCGGCCGAGTAGGTCGTGGAACAGATGATAGTTTCTGTCTGCTCATGTATCAACCACCGCTATCAAATACCTCACGAGAACGACTTAATATCTTAAGAGAAACCAGTGACGGTTTTATTATTGCAGAAAAAGATTTAGAATTACGCGGCCCAGGGGAAATGATGGGAACGCGGCAAACCGGCCAAATTCATTTCAAAATAGCCGACTTAGAGCGAGATGCGGCACTATTGGAACAGGTTCCCGCCGCTGTTCGCATCATCCAAAAAACGTGCCCGGAAAATATTCAGCCACTCATTGAACGTTGGCTCGGTACAAGCACCCAATATGCTGAGGTTTAAAGCGATTGAATAATAAAAGCAGCTTATACCCACAAGAACCGACTTGGTTTTGCAATCGCTTGCGCAGTCGCCTGCTGATTCCTGATGCGGTTGCATCATGGATTTATGAGGCTGACTCCATTACTCAGCGTCTACGTAACTACTATGGCGCACGCGTGCGTGTGCAAGTCATTAAAAATCATTGGCAACGCGCTTTTATCTCCGAAAATAACCTCCTCAAACACTCTCCTAATAAATATACTCTCACGCGTGAAGTGCTACTCTATGCAGATGATATACCGCTGGTACTTGCACGCACCATTATTCCACAAAAAACGGTACGTAGCGCCCAGCATAACTTATCACATTTAGGGAGTCGGCCACTCGGAGAGGTTATTTTTTCTTACCCCAAACTTGAACGGCTTGCATTAGAAATAACAAAAATCCCCTGTCATCTATGGCATCCTGCCGTTCGTCAACAAGCCCAAATAGAACAAGCATTATGGGGTCGCCGAACTATTTATGCCATTAATCATCACCCGCTGCTGGTCAGTGAGTTCTTTTTACCCGCCATTTTGAATCATTAAGGATACGTCATATGCGCTATTTACACACCATGGTCAGAGTACAAGACCTCGATGCATCACTCCATTTTTATTGCCAACAACTCGGACTACAAGAATCACACCGCATTGAAAGCAACGAAGGTCGTTATACCTTAGTTTACTTACATGCACCGAAAGATTGCGAACAAGCACAAAAAAACCAAGCCCCCCTTTTAGAATTAACCTATAACTGGGATAGCGAAGTTTATAACGGTGGGCGCAATTTTGGTCATATTGCGTTTGAAGTAGATAATATTTATCAAACGTGCCGCAAATTACTCGATAGTGGCGTGACCATCAATCGTCCTCCGAGAGATGGTTACATGGCTTTTATCCGCTCTCCTGACCACATCTCCATAGAGCTGCTACAAAAAGGAGAGCCCCTTGCAACTAGCGAACCTTGGGCCTCTATGATTAATACCGGCAACTGGTAGCCTCAAAACGCCCACCTTTCCCACTATTGCACTTAAAATCTATTCAAGACAAAAAAAACGCCTGTAGCCATACGGCTAAAGGCGTTATATAGTTAAGTATGATTCGCTATCCAATCAATACTTACGGGTACAACAGGAGAAAACACACGAGACAATCACATCACTTAATTTAACTGCGTAAAACGCATATTACTAAAAATAGCAGACAAGGCAAAAACCACTGCAGAGGCAACAAAAAGCCCTGAAGCAAATCCAAAAATACCCATCACAAATAATAAACCCACAAAAATATCTTTCTGTAAATCATTCATATTCATTCCTCAGACTTAAATAAATCATTCAAAAAAATTTCTTAACTTGAGTCATACTATATACCGACACAAAAAACGAATATCCAAACTCAATCACATTTTTATAATGATTTTTTATTTTTACAATATAATTTAAAATCAATTACTTAGAAAACAACCATAAAAACAGCAGGCAAAAAAAAACGCCTAGAACAAATTGCCCTAGGCGCGAAAAAGATAAACAAAGATAACGAGGAGAAACCTATGTCTATAAGTACAACAAGAGAATAAACTACATGAAAAAATAAAAATTAAACTTAATTCGGCAAACTTTGCGTTCGGTTCATATTGCTAAAAATAGCAGATACTGCAAATACAAGTGCTGAAACAACAAATGCACCTGAAATAAACCCAAAAATTCCTGTTACAAATAATAAACCAACCAATGTATCTTTTTGTAAATCAGTCATTGCACACCCCTGTCGCGATAAGTCATTCAATTAAGTCTATGTGCCATACTATACAGGAGCGCAAAAAACTAACAATACACAAAAATGTTATTAGTTTGTTTCTAAAAAAGAAACAATATAAATCAATACATTCATAACAGTGTCATATTTTTAATATTCCGCTTGCTACAAACGTCCCCACTAAAAATATACTCAAGTCACAATGCCTGCGCTCATCAATTACAGCTTATGTATCAACCATTATGCAATTGTTTTAGCTGTGTACTTTAACTCAGTCGGTATTAAAAATATTCGTCATGCACTTGCCTGTGGGATAATAGCTGATTGCGCGGGAATTATTTCCGCTATTTTTATTGCTTATTGGTTTTTTGTAAATGTTAGTTCACCTAAGAACGTTAGGCTGTCGTCTTAACGAAGCCGAACTTGAAAAATGGGCACAAGCCTTTCAACAAGCGGGTCACCAGATCACCCGCGAACAAAATGAAGCACAACTAATTGTGATTAATTCCTGTGCCGTCACTCAAGATGCGGTACGCAAATCTCGGCAATTGATTCGCCGCATTCATCGCGATAACCCCAGTGCCAAAATTATCGCAAGTGGCTGTTATGTCACCCTAAATACAGATGAAGCCGCTGAATTATTAGGTGTTGATTTAATCGTCGGCAATCAAGATAAAGACCGCTTAGTTGAGCTAGCCATTGCCGAATTAGACCTACCAACCATGCCGGCCATGTCAACCGAACCTGCCGCTATTGCTTTATTTCGTCGCGGCAGACAACGTGCCTTTGTTAAAGTGCAAGATGGTTGCCGTTATCGCTGTACTTTTTGCATTGTTACCGTTGCGCGTGGTGCAGAAAAAAGCATCGCCATTGAGAAAATTATTAGCGATATTAACCAGTTAGTGGCACAAGGCATCAAAGAAGTTATCTTAACAGGCGTACATTTAGGGGGTTACGGCACCGATATAGGTCATAACTTAGCCGACTTAATAACCGCCATTCTGGAGGAAACCACTGTTCCACGCCTGCGCTTAGGCTCATTAGAGCCTTGGGAGTTGCCTGCAAACTTCTTTGATTTATTTGAAAACACACGTTTAATGCCACATTTACACCTACCGCTACAAAGCGGTTCAGATGCTGTCTTAAGGCGTATGGCACGCCGTTGTCGTACTGAAGAATTTACCCAAATCATTACACAGGCACGCACACAAGTCCCTCATATCAATATTACAACAGATATTATTGTCGGCTTCCCCGGCGAAACCGAAGCGGAGTGGCAAGAAAGTTTTGACTATATTCAACACATCGGCTTTGGTCATATTCATATCTTTAGCTACTCAGCACGTAGCGGCACAAAAGCTGCCACTCTACCTAATCCTGTGCCTAACACCCTCAAAAAGCAACGCAGCCAACAACTGCACCAATTAGCAGAACGCATGAAGCAGGATTTTTTAGCACAACATAAAGAGCAAGTTTTTCGCGTCTTATGGGAAGGACAACAAGATATTGTCGATGCGGAAACGGTTAAAATTTACGGATACACCCCCAACTATCTACGCGTTGCCACGCTGGTCAATAAACAGCAATCTCTGAGTAATCAAATAACTCAAGCAAAAATAAAGGCCATTTATACAGACTATCTACTAGCCGATTTAGCTTAAACCACAAACCACTGTCGCGAAATGTTCTACCCGTTTCGCGACAAGCTTACTTAAGAGCTCTTTAAACAATCGCTTAAAAAGTTTTTAATATGGTTACACCCTGATAACCTTTACTACAAGCAATCTTATCTGCCATTTTATGGCGATGTGCACCCACCTGCCATTTCTCATCATAGCCAGCCGTAAAACAATCCCATAAAGAAAACTTTCATCTATTCGTCATTTAAACTTTCTATACTCAAGGATTTACACTCAATAGAGAATCTCTATGAAAAAAATTCATTATTCATTTGTTGCTAGCGCATTACTTTATTTAGGTGGCACAGCAATTGCTCAAAGCCAACCCGTTAATGAAAGTACTCTGCATAATGCCAATCTTATTTTTAACTGGGCTGAGCGACACTATGCCCCATTTTTCCCAAATCATACCACTGCTTTCCCTTCAAATAGCAAAACAATAACAACTGAAGATGGATGGGCATATCGTTACTACCCCCCAGCAGATAACTATATCGGTATTTTAAATAATAAAGTATACGTTGCAGGACGCTCTTTTGGTGAAACCCCACAATATGCTTTGTCAGTAGAAGAAACTTTATCTAGAGTGAGTGATGATGCCAGTCATGCAGGTAGTGTTACACCATCTGGAACAAGTCTTCCCTACACAGTATTACGCAACGATATTGAAGGGGTAGAAATCAGAAATGGGGGGTATGGTTCATCAGCAACGGCCCACCCCTCGAATAGCAATCAATTTTATGCCTTAACCGACCGTGGCCCCAATGCAACTTTTACAGGTGCTGAAGGTAAAGGAAAAATGTTCCCCACACCTGACTATGCGCCACGCATCGGTTTATTTGAACTAAATTCAGCAGGGCAAGTCACTTTAATCAAAGATATCATTCTTAAAGATACCTCAGGTAAGCCGATTACAGGTTTACCAAACTCCAGCGCACTAGGTGGCACAGGCGAAACGCCTTATGATGCCAAGGGTAACGTCATTAAAGATGCAGCAGGCAATGTTAAGCTGGATGATTTTGGCTTAGATAGTGAAGGTTTAGCAGCACTACAAGATGGCACTTTTTGGATCAGTGATGAATATGGTCCACACATGGTACATTTTGATGCAACGGGTAAAGAAATTGGACGTATTAATGCTTTCCCTGAAGATCCTCGTACGATTTTAAATTTACCTGCCGAATTTGCTAATCGCCGTGCCAACCGAGGAATGGAAGGTTTAGCGATAACACCTGATCAAAAAACTTTGGTAGGTATTATGCAATCAACGATGTATAACCCAAGCAAAGCGGTTAAAAAGCTTGATATAACACGTATTGTTACCGTTAATCTGGAAACAGGGGAAATAGGCCAGTATCTCTACAAGCAAGATAAAACGCAAAACTCAAATTCTGAAATTGTTGCGCTAAGTGCGACTGAGTTTTTAGTCATTGAACGAGATGGTGGTTTTTTAAACGGGGGCGCAAAAGCAGCATCACCGAATGCACAAAAATTGATTTATAAAATCAACTTAAGCACCGCCACTAACTTAGAAACAGTCGCCATTGCTAATGATTTAGCACAAGATGATGCACTAGGCTTAACCATTGCCGGTAAAACCTTAGAAGAACAGGTTTTAGACGGGGGCTGGGAAGCTTTAGCGCAGCATGGAATTTATCCGGTACAAAAATCAATGATAGTAGATATGGTTGCAGAAGTAGGCTACCCACATGACAAAATGGAAGGTCTTTGGCTAATTGATGCAAATACAATTGGTATTTTGAATGATGATGACTTTGCTACCTGGTCTACCGGCGGTGTTTTAGAACAAAAATATATTGATGCTGAAAAAACACAGGTTGATGGGAACAAGTTATATATCATTAAAGATCTTAACTTAAGCGAAACCATCCGCTAACTCTGAAAATCAGGAAAACGGTGCGATATCGAAGTAATCATTTTTAGTCCGTAATAGGTGACAGAGTTTTCGCTAATCCCCGTGCACTACAGTAGTAGTGCACGAGAGAGCCTAATAGTTTCCTGGTAGCCACGGCATATGAGATTCGTAAATAGTACTGATCTCTAGCAACATAACTTAATCCACTTGAAAAGCCTAGCCACTGCTAGGCTTTTCTTGTCTATGACATACTTTTATAAGAGGTTATACGATGAAGAAAATTAAATTTTTTTTAAGTATTTTCACCACCGCATTCTGTATCAATAGTTATGCGACACCTGCAGTAGGTTCGAGAGAATATAAACTAATGCTAGACCCTAGCTTATTTATGGGAGCAACCCCTCATATACCAGTCAATAATTATTGGAATGCTTTGAGCCCCTTAATTGAAGGCGGTGAAATTAATCGGAATACGACTGGTACATTCACTTTAGACAAACAACGTCTGATTAAATTTTACGATACACCTTTAACCTGCAAATTAAATGCAAAAGGTTATATTTTTCGTGAACGAGAAGAAAATGGTCTGCGTGAAGTCACCTTAAAATATCGTCATTATGACCGTTTTATTGCAGGCCATAAAAATATGCAAGGTGAAGCGCATCGCAACCCTATCACTAAGTTTGAAGAAGATATTAGCACGCCTTTTACGGCCAAATATTCACACTCAACAACACAGGAGATTGGCGCAACTAAAAATCTTAATAAAATGAATGACCCCGTAGGCCTGTATAGCGGATTAACAGCTTATAATTTTAACCTAAACGACCCCATTGAGCTTGTCAGCAATTTAACAATAACTGAGCTGGTTTATAAAGGGACTTTTGTCGATTTAGGCAATTTAAACGCAAAATTCTCACTCACATTATGGTATGACAATAACACATCAACATCTCCCTTAGTCGCTGAAATTTCATTTAAATATAAAGATAAGAATGAAAATTATTCAGAGAATGTAGTTAATCGTGCTGCGCAAGTTTTTGAAGCAATGCAAACAATGACAGCATGGACATCAACTTCCTCTTTAACAAAAACCGCATTTGTATTTGCTTACACAAGTCCTCATTTTTGTCAGTAACCCTTCCGTTGGGGGTATTTTACGCTTTCATAACACCCAACGACACATGTGGCACAGCTGTATTAGACTGCTTTATTACCGTCTAATACATCTGCCCCCTTTTTTTCTTTAGGCTCTTTTTTCGCAAACCCTGCCCCTTTTTTTATTTTTGCTTCTAAGCCTAATGCCTCAATCGTCGCGCGATAATCCAAGTCTTGTTTATGCATCGTCGCAAAACATGTTGCAATCACTGCAATAGTATTGGGAACTTCACCTTTTTTCTTATATGACTGGATATTTTTTTCACTCACCTTAATTAACTTACTAAATTTAGGCAAACTGATTTCAGCATCAAGCAACTGTTTTTTAAACTCTATAAAAGTCATAACAACACATAAACTCCTTAGCTTAAATAGGTATTCACTATATATTATAACCTATTAATATTTTTTATTGACATATTATTCATAAACGATACAATACCTATAACTTATTACTATTAGTAAGTTATTTTTCATTAAAATATTATGGAGTTATCATGTCTAAAGCATTAAAAAAGAAAGCTGTACAAAAAATCGCTAAAAAAGTAACTAAAAAAGCAGTCGCTAAAAAAGTAGTTGCTAAAAAGAATGCCAAAGCAGTGGCTAAAAAAGTTGCCAAATCTGTTTTAAAGAAAAACACAACCGGCAAAAAAACAGCTAAAAAAGCAGCAAAGAAAGCATTGAAAAAAGCAGCTTAACGTAGCTTAACGTCAAAACCCAGTATTGATTGGGTTTTGACGTTTCACACTGCCCATTAAAAATCACGCACAAACTGGCAACAGTACTCTTCAAACCCTAAAGCCTTACCATAAATTAAACTCTCACACCTAAAACCATAAAGATATGACATAATCATCAGCTTGTCATAATGATTAAGGGCTTTACATGTTAGTATGCAATTTGATCTAGACTATTTCGAACCAACCTAAATTGAACCACCATGCCAACAACTCCGCTATATTTTGTATTGCCTGAAAATTTAACTGCCGAAAAATTTCTCAAGAAGTTAAGTAAAAAAGTTAATTTTTATATTGATGTGCAACAGCACGCCATCAAAACTTACTATGATAGCTTTGACTGGCGGCTATACAATGCCGATATGGTATGCGAATTAAACCAATCCAAAACCAGCTCACAAATTACCCTTATTGACAGAGTCACAGGCGAGTGCCTCGCACTTGAAGAGCTGCAAGATGTGCCGCCCTTCTCAGCCCAGTTTCGTAATGGATGCTTTAAAACCCGTTTAGCGGAACGCATCGAAATGCGCGCGCTATTACCTTTATGCGCTTTACCGCACCAGGTATATCGCTTAAATATACTCAATAAAGATCAAAAAACGGTCTTACGCATTACATTAGATGAGTATGAAATACTGGCAAATCGCATCAGCCTGCATCCCTTAAAAGGCTATGATAAAGCAGCGGCTAACATCAGTCATTTACTTGCAAATGACTTAGAGTTATCGCCCACAAATGGCACTGCCGCTCTTAATGCTGCCTTACAATTACAAGGGCGCAAACCGAAAGACTATAGCTCAAAACTCGCCATAAAACTTGATCCGGCAATGCGAGCCGATAAAGCCAGCATTATTATTTACAAACAACTCCTAGCTGCTATCCAAATCAATGAAGCCGGCACCATTGCTGATATTGATACCGAATTCTTACACGACTATCGCGTAGCCGTTAGGCGTACACGCGCTGGCCTCAGCCAAATTAAAAATACCCTACCTCCCAAAATAGTCGCTAAACATGCGAATTTTTTCGCATGGCTGGGGCAAATTACCAGCACCACACGCGACCTTGATGTGTACTTATTAAGCTACCAACAATATCAAGCGGCTCTACCGGAAACATTGCAAGCCGACCTAGCACCTCTCTATGAATTTTTGAAAAAAAAGCAGGTTATCGCACAAAAGGAACTGGCCGATATACTTTCAGGGTCTAAATATCGCAAACAACTCCTCGCTTGGGAGCAATACTTAAGAGACCCCGCGGCAGTAAAGGCAAAGGGTAGCGATGCTAACGTTCCCATTAAAGAATTAGCCGACCAACGCATTTGGAAAGTCTTCCAAAGAGTACTCAAAGAAGGCAGTGCGATTAGTGAATCGTCCCCAGCCGAAACACTGCATGACTTGCGCAAGACGTGCAAAAAACTACGTTATTTAATGGAATTTTTCCAAGATATGTACCCTGCCAAAGACATGAAAGTATTGCTACGGGCTTTAAAAGGCTTACAGTCAGTCTTGGGTGATTTTCAAGATTATGAAATCCAGGAAAACAATATCAAACATTTCAGTGCAGAAATGATGGAAGATAATATTGCCAGTGACACGCTTTTAGCAATGGGCGTATTAATTCAATACTTAGACACAATGAAATGCACCGCCCGCAATGATTTTGCCGAACAGTTCTCGCGATTTAAACAAGCACAAAACCAAGCTCAATTTAAAACTCTTTTTAACCGGTAATTTCTTAAAAAACAGCCATGAAAATAATTGCAACATACAATATTAAAGGTGGCGTAGGTAAAACATCTACCGCAGTTAACCTAGCCTACTTAGCCGCACAAAATCATTATAAAACCTTAGTTTGGGATTTAGACCCCCAAGGTGCGAGCAGTTATTATTTTAGGATTAAGCCCAAAGTTAAGGGCGGTAGCAAACAGCTAATTGCCGGCGAGCGTGAATTAGATGGTTTAATTAAAGCAACCGATTTTGAAAACTTAGATTTACTACCGGCAGATTTTTCTTTTCGCAACTTAGATTTAGTGCTCGATACGCGCAAAAAACCGACACAAAGACTCAAAAAATTACTAGCCCCTCTTACCCAAGAGTATGATTTTATCTTTTTAGATTGCCCGCCTAATATCTCATTATTATCGGAAGCCATTTTTGAAACCTCAGAAATATTACTGTCCCCTATTATCCCTACCACCCTATCATTACGCACCTTAGAGCAGTTAAAGAAATACCTAAAAGATAATAAACTCAAACACCTGCAACTTATCCCTTTTTTCTCTATGGCCGATAGGCGCAAAAAGATGCACTGTGAAATTATGGCAACATTAAGTGAACAGCATCAGGATATTTTAAGTAGCACAATCCCTTATGCCAGCGATATAGAACGCATGGGCTGGGAACGCATGCCGCTCGCAGCCTATGCCCGAAAAAGCCGCTCCACGGATGCGTATCAGGCATTATGGCAAGAAATATTACAACTTATTACATAAAAATGTTGTGCTTATTTAGCTCGCAATAACACAATTAATTGCTCAATCAATTGATTATCCAGCTTCGCCTCCACAGGAACCGACCAATATTGCTCTGTGGCAAACGCCTGACATTTCACTGCATCTTTTTCCGTCATTAATACTGCTTGCGCACCTTTAAATTGCAAGTCTTTTTCCGTATAAGCATAATGATCCGGAAAAGGGTGCATTTGGCAAGACTCCAGCCCAGCCTGATTTAATAAATCAAAAAATCGCTGTGGATGACCGATACCGGCGAGTACATGACACGTCATGCCTTTAAATTCAAATAAAGGTTTGCGCTCTTGCGTTTTTAAATTAAGTGCGTATTTCCCTTCCAGTTGCATTGATAGTTCATTTTCTTCCGGCTCCCCCCCATTACAAACCACAAAATCTACTTCACGAACGCGCTCTTGCGGCTCACGCAAAGGGCCGGAAGGTAGACAAAAATTATTGCCAAAGCGGCGTATACCATCAATCACCACAATCTCTATATCTCGATGCAAAGCATAATGCTGCAATCCATCATCTGAAATAATGACATCACAGTCTGTATTATCCAGCAATAACCTAGCGGCATCGGCTCTATGTGGACCAACTGCCACAGGGCAATCTGCATGCCGAGCAATTAATAATGGCTCATCACCTATTTGTTGCGCATCACTACTTGCCGTCACAGCTTGCGGCCAAGTGTCCGCTTGGCCGCCATAGCCACGGCTAACCACTCCCGGCTTAAATCCCGCTTGCTTTAATTGCTGCACTAAATAAATCACCAACGGTGTCTTACCTGTCCCGCCTAAGGTAATATTACCGACAATAATGACCGGTACCGGCAATTTTGCAACCGGTTTAAAACCTTTTTTATACATCCAGCGACGTAACTTCACCACATCCATAAAAATAAAGGAAAACGGCATCAAAAGCGTGCCTACAAAATGATCCTTATACCAAACCTCATTTAAAAGGGAAGCCATTAATTTTTTCAGCATCTTATTCTCCTTTTTCGGTGACAAACGTCACATTTGTAAAACCTATTTTGGCCGCCACATCTAGTACCGATATCGCGGATTGCAGTGGCGCACTCGCATCAGCATTAATCACGAGGGGAATATGCTTATTCGCCGCAAATTTTGTTAATGCTTGCATCAAAGTAGCTAAGTTACGATCTTTTAATGCTTTATCATTAATATAATATCCCCCGGCCTTATCAATGGTGAGCATTAATATTTGTTGCTGATGCTCAGGCTTTGTTTGGCCATCCGCCTGCGGCAACTGTATTTTGATGGCCGTCTGCTGACTAAAAGTGGTCGTTACCATAAAAAAAATAAGCAACAAAAACACCACATCAATCATCGGTGTTAAAGAAATCTCCAGCGGTTTATGTTTATGCTTACGAAAATTCATGATTATAACTCTTCACGGCCGCCATGAATCACTTCAATTAATTTCAATGACTCTTCTTCCATATTTAACACATATTCATCCACTAAGCGATCAAAATAACGATGAAAAATGACACAAGGAATGGCAACCGCTAAGCCGGCAGCCGTCGTGGTCAATGCCTCAGAAATCCCTCCCGCCAACACAGTCGGGTCTCCCACACCATGACTGACAATCGCGGCAAAAACTTTAATCATGCCCACGACCGTACCTAGTAAACCCAACAAAGGCGTAATAGTCGCAATGGTGCCTAGAGTATTTAAAAATCGCTCCATTTTATGTGCAACCTGCCGGCCGGATTCACTAATGGCTTCTTTCATCAGTTCACGCCCAAAACCTCGATTCATTAAACCTGTCGCTAAAATCGTACCTAATGGTGAACTATCCTTTAAACGCTTTAAGGTCAATGCATCCATTTTTTTTGCCTTAGCAAGTTTCCACACCTGCGACACCATTTCAGGTGGCAATATTTTATTTTTACGCAATGTCCAAAACCGCTCAACGATAATCGCCATGGCCAGCACTGAACAAAATATAATGGGGATCATTAATACCCCGCCACTTTGTATCAACTCAAACACTACTTTTTCCTTATTATTTCCAATATCATTCAGTTAACTCATGCTGGTAAGCTCTACCCTTACCCACCCAAATAACAACCATTATATAGGCAACCGCACTTAATAATGCGGCAAAACTAAACACCCATTGCCCCAGAAAAACATCCCAAGCATAGCCACTATACAACCCGCCTAACATCCCTCCTAAACCAAAGCTAAGACTACTATACAATGCCTGCCCTTTGCCTTGATGATGCACGCCAAAATAATCTTGCACCAAATGTATCGCAGCGACATGCGCCGTTCCAAATGTAGCTGCATGTAATATTTGGGCGATCAGCAAAATAGTCATATCCCCCGCATACCAAGCAATCAACAGCCACCGTAAAACCGATAGCAAAGCACTTAAACGTAAAATCGTACGTAAAGAAACAAATTTTAACAACTTGCGCATCATCATAAAAACAATGATTTCGGCGCCGGCACCAAGTGACCATAATAAGCCAATCAAGGTAGATGAATAGTCAAACTGCTTCAAATAAATCGAGAAAAATACATAATAAGGGCCATGGGCGGCCTGCAATAACATATAAACACCTAAAAAAGCCAACACTTCAGGCTGCTTAACAATTTGCCAAATACCGACCGCCGCCTGACTGGCTTTCGCAGAACTGACTTCCGGAGTCAGTAAGGAAATGAGCCAAATTCCCCCTAATAATATAATAATTAACCAAGGTAGGAGCGCAATCGGATATAAATCCAAGAAACGCCCGACACCTAACACCGTGATAATAAAGCCGATAGACCCCCATAAGCGTATATGACTATAACGGTGCGGCTCATTTTTTAAATGATGCAAAGTGGCGGCTTCAAATTGCGGCAAAGCCGCATTCCAAAAAAAACTAAAGCCCACCGTCACGATGGCAAACCATTGGAATGTTTTTTCGTATAAAAAACCTGCAAATAAAAGCATGGCAAAAAATGAAGTAATACGAATGACCCGTAAACTTCTACCGGTATGGTCTGCAATCCAGCCCCATAAATTAGGCCCTACAATTTTCGTTCCCACCATCAGGGCCGTCAACTCACCAATTTGAGCTGCATTAAAACCATTGTCTTTTAAATATAAGCTCCAAAAGGGCAGAAAACCACCTAATGTCGCAAAATAAAAAAAATAAAACCCTGATAAACGCCAATAAGGGATACGCACCTTCACATCTTTAGACAATGTGCCTGCCTGCTTGTACACAAGCCATTTTTAACGCAAGACCGGTAATGTAGACTGCACATCATAGTTCTGCGCTCTATGCCGCAACATATGATCCATTAAGACAATCGCCATCATTGCTTCGGCAATCGGGGTTGCCCGAATCCCAACACAAGGGTCATGCCGCCCTTTGGTAACTACCTCAATCGCCTCCCCTGCACGATTAATACTACGCCCCGGCAAATGTAAGCTGGAGGTAGGCTTCAATGCAATACTGGCCACAATATCTTGACCACTGGAAATACCCCCTAAAATACCCCCTGCATGATTGCTTAAAAAACCGTCTGGTGTCATTTCATCGCGAAAATCAGTACCTTTACTGTTAACGCAATCAAAACCATCTCCGATTTCAACACCTTTGACTGCATTAATACTCATTAAAGCATGCGCTAAATCAGCATCCAAACGATCAAAAATCGGCTCGCCCAAACCCGGTGGAACCTGTGTTGCTATCACATTGACCTTCGCACCAATAGAGTTGCCTTCTTTACGCAAAGCATCCATATAAGCGACTAACTCGGCTTCTTTATTTATATCAGGACAAAAAAACTCGCTCTCTGCCATGACACTCCAATCTATCTGCTCAATTTTAATCGGTCCTAATTGCGATAAATACCCCCGAATATCAATACCAAAAGATTGTTTTAAATATTTTTTAGCAATGCCACCGGCGGCAACCCGCATCGCAGTTTCACGCGCTGAAGAACGCCCGCCGCCACGATAATCTCTAAAGCCATATTTATGGTCATAAACATAATCTGCATGCCCCGGGCGATACGTTTCGGCAATATTGGCATAATCTTTAGAACGCTGATCCGTATTTTTAATTAACAAGCCTATCGGTGTGCCTGTGGTTTTACCTGCAAACACGCCTGATAAAATTTCCACCTGATCCGCCTCACGCCGCTGTGTCGTATGCCGCGATGTTCCGGGACGGCGGCGATCTAAATCACCTTGCAAATCTGCCTCGCTTAGTTCCAGCCCCGGTGGGCAACCATCCACGGTCGCACCCAATGCAATACCATGACTTTCACCGAAAGTCGTCACTGTAAATAATTTTCCTATCGTGTTTCCCGACATACTTAATCCAATGCTCGCTTAAATAATTCATTAAATGCCAAGACTTGCTCGGCAGTGAGTAAGAAAACGCCATCCCCTCCGCGCTCAAAATCTAACCAGTAAAACGGCACATCAGGAAATTGCGTTTGCAAGGTTTCAGCACTACTCCCCACTTCTACTATTAATACCCCTTTTTCTGCCAAATAATCCGCCGCCGCAACCAAAATTTTAATCACCAAATCTAAACCGGTTTCCCCACCGGTAAAACCCATTTCAGGCTCGGCATGAAACTCAGCCGGTAGTTGCTCCCATTCACTAATGGCAACATAAGGCGGATTAGACACAATCACATCATATTTTTGTGCAGGCAATGCGCTAAATAAATCGGAATGATACAAGCTCAATTGCTCTTCCAGTTCATGTTTGGCTACATTTATCTTAGCAACGGCCAACGCATCTTGCGACAAATCAACTGCATCCACCATAGCCGCCGGAAAGGCATACGCACAAGCAATCGCAATACAAGCACTCCCTGTACATAAATCAAGAATATGCTGCACTTGTTCCGGTTCAACCCAAGGATCAAATTGACTACTGATTAATTCGGCAATAGGCGATCTGGGCACTAAAACACGTTCATCCACATAAAATGGCAAACCGGCAAAAATCGCTTCACGCATCAAATAAGCAGAAGGCATGCGTGTTGTGATACGTTGCTCAATCAAGGCAATCACTTTATCCCGCTCTGCATATGTTAAACACGCACTAAAATAACTGTCTGATAAATTATATGGCAGGTGTAAACTATGCAAAATCAGTGCAGCTGCATCATCTAATGCACTGGCCGTACCATGGCCATGGAATAATTGGGCTTCAGCAAAACGACTGGCTCCCCAACGAATATAATCTCGCACTGTCACCAATGTTTCTCTGATTTCTACAGATGTTTGTTGCATAAAATATTAATAATGTAAAAATGATGCTTAAAGACAGCAATTTTAAACTAATTCCGCACACATCTGGGCAACATTCCTTAAAATAGTCAATATGGATCAACAAAATTCAACACCCAAAACGACTGAGTCAGCGGCAAACTTGGCAAAAAATAGACTGTATCACGACTGTTATCAGTTTATGCAATCTGACTCGCTGGATTTACCGACGATTCCGGATGTGGCCTTTAATATAAAACGTGCCATTAATGATAGCTCAGCCAATAACAATAAAATTGCCCGTGTTGTACAAATAGACCCCTCCATTACCGCACGCCTAATAAAAATATCCAATAGTCCGTTATACCGCGGCCGTAGAAAAATTGAGAGTTGCCCCGAGGCACTTACCCGTCTAGGCTTAAAAAGTGCCCAACAAATTATTACTACCTTTGCCTTAAAAGGTATTTTTAATGCCGCATCACCGCTTATCCGTAAAAAAATGCATGAACTATGGCTGCATAGCAGTTATGTCGCGGCCATCTCCGCTGTTCTTGCCCATAAAACGCCGGGCTTTGACCCTGATAAAGCAATGCTCGCCGGTTTAATTCACGATATTGGTATTGTGCCTATTCTCACTTATGCCGATCAAAACCCCGATATTTTAGCAACACCCAAAGATTTAACCGAAACGGTACGTAAACTACGCATAAAAATTGGCGTACAAATCTTACAGAAATGGGATTTTCATGAAGACTTTAGTAATGTTATCGTCAACTCGGAAAACTGGCAACGTGACGAACAGGAAGCACCTGACTATGCCGATATTGTGATGATTTCACAATTACATAGCTATATCGGTAAAATTGACCCCAAACGTATGCCGAAACTGGATCAACTCCCTGCCTATCATAAATTAGTCTCAGGAAACTTAGATGCAGATGCCAGCATTAATATTTTAGACCAAGCAAAAAATGAAATAAATGATATTCAAAAACTGCTGTTGTAAAGCTTAATAATTAAACGTCTGCTATCGGCAAACGCATAGCACTTAAAGCATAAAAGTATATATAACAAAATGATTGTCATATAATATCGCCATGAATAATACAAAAAATACCTTATTAATTGCAGACTTATTTGCAGGAGATATCCAACTTGCCTCTCCTCCAACTATTTATACACAATTACAAAAAATCATTCAAGATCCCAATAAGCCGGTAGCCGATGCCGCACTGCTAATCGAAACAGATGCCTCTTTATCTATTCGATTATTAAAAATTGTCAATAGTGCCTTCTACGGATTTCCGGCGCAAATCACCTCAATATCGCAAGCCATCAACCTTATTGGTACCAAAGAATTGCAAAACATTGTTCTCAGTACCATTGTCATAGATAAATTTTCTCAAATACCCTCTGAACTTATCTCCATTCAAGATTTCTGGGCTAAAAACTTACGTTGCGCCCTGACTGCTCAAGAAATCAATGCACATTTAA
>JALSIU010000079.1 GCA_026989715.1 Methylomonas sp. | reverse complement strand
GGTTCTACAATAAATGCGGCAACATCACGATTACTCAGTGCTTGTTCTAATGCCGATAAGTCATTAAAAGGAACAGCATCGCAACCGGGTAGAAAAGGGCCGAAACCGGTACGAAAAATTTCTTCACCAACCAGCGATAAAGAGCCCATTGTTAAGCCATGATAGCCGTGTTCGCAAAAGACAATTTTTTCGCGTTTAGTGGTATAGCGTGCAAACTTAATGGCCGCTTCAACCGCTTCGGTGCCTGAATTACAAAAAAACATTTTTTGTAAATTATCGGGTGTGGTTTGTAGAATTTTCTGCGCTAGTAGGCCACTTAAAATGGAAACATCCATTTGTACCAAATTCGGTAATTCCAGAGTTAAAGTTTCTTGTAACGCGCTGACAACGGTTGGGTGGTTGCGGCCGACGGCAAACACCCCAAAACCACTGAGGCAATCTAGGTATTCACGGCCCTCTTGGTCGTATAAATATTGACCGATTGCTTTTGTGTAGTTTCGGTCATAACCAATCGTTTGTAGTACGCGTACCATTTGTTTATTCAAATGGCTTTCATGCAACGTAAATTTTTCTTGGCTGTGTTGGCTAAAAAGTTCGGCAATACTAAATGACATTGAATATCTTTCGTTTGAGAGTAATTAAAGTTGAATGCTTTTATTGCTAAAAGCAGGAAGTACAATAAGTGTTGCAATAAGTGTAAAGCTAATACCTACTGCGAGGGTGATGCCCATACTGGCGATACCAAAATGCGGAATTAAAGCTAAACTGACAAAACTGCTCATTGTGGTCATAGAACTAAACATGACACCCCGTGCCGTACTGGTTTGCAATAGATGTTGCTTATCATCTAAGTGTTCATGTAAACAGTGCATAATATGAATGCCACTATCGACCCCCATGCCTAACAGTAAAGGGAGAGCGATGATATTGGCAAAATTAAATGGGATACCGAGTAAAACATTGACGCTACAGGTGAGTAAACCTGCTAATAATAACGGGCCAATAACTAACAGTGTTTTTTTCAGGCTACGCAAAATAATCAGCAACAAGACGGTGATAATGATAAGTGAACTGGTAAATGCTTGTTGAAATGCGGCGACAACGGCTTGCCCGGACGCTAAGTCGGCAACGGGTAGACCGGTAGCTGTGGGGTCTATGCTTTGTACCTCAAGAGCAAAGCGTTTTAGATTGGCCGGAATATTTAAGTCTTGCGCAGGTAATATCATAATACGATAAATGCCGGTTGGACTGAGCCATTGTTCGCGGATATAACGCGGTAAATCCGCTAAGGTAAATGGTTCGGCATGTAGACTTTGGTTTAGCGTGCTAATGGTATAGGGAAGCAGACCTAAGATGCTATTATCCAATGATTTTTTTAATAGGTCGGGTTGAGGAGACTGCTGTACGGCCGCCATAAAAATATTAATATTGGTATTGAGCTCATTTAAAATAGCAGGCGCAATAGCATTGCTTGGGTTTGCAAGCTGCTGATGTAATGTTTTCTGAAAGCGGTGCAATACGGCAACGCTATCGGATGGTGCCGGCACTTGCTTGAATGAGTCAAGTTGCAGAGCAAAAATCATTGCTAAGTCTTCAATAATGGACAGTTTTTCGGCTTGCTTATCAGGCACTAAATCTTCGAGTGTTAGGGTGCTATCTACTGTGGGTAGGGCTTGTAATTGTTTAGATAACTCTCGTGTTTTGGCTAGGCTGTTGCTTAAAGCATATAAGGCATAAGGAGATTCGGTTTTTGATTGCAGCAAATCTTTGAATGTTATTACCGTTTCAGCATTAGGGTTACGCATATTCACTGGGTTAGAATCAAATGTGACATAGGGAATGGCGAATAAACACGCGCAAGCTAGGAGTATGCTACTAATGCGAATGGTTTTTTTATAACGAAACGGGAGTGTTTGCAGAAAGTTTGCCGCTGTTTTTTGTTGGATTGCTTGTATTTTTTTAAAGCGCAGTAGGCTGAGTAGGGCAGGTAGAACGATAAGTGATAAAAAGAGTGCAATGAACATACTTGCACCGGAGATAAGACCTAATTCAGAAACCCCTTTATAGTCGGTTGGTACAAAGGCAAAAAAGCCAATGGATGTGGTTAATGCGCATAAAAATAATGAAAACCCAACACTGTGTAGTGCGTTTTTAACAGCTATTTGGCTATTATGATGCCGTACCATTGCATCACGATAATGCAAATTCATATGAATGGCAAAATCCACGCCTAAGCCGATATAGAGTGCCGCAAAGGAAATGGAGATTACATTTAAATGGCCAATGGCAACGGCGGCAAAGCCCGCAGTCAGAATAAGCCCCATAATAAGCGTTGCTAAGGTGGCCAGCAGAAGTTTGATTGAGCGTAAGCATCTGAATAATAAGATGCATACCAATATAAATGAGCCAATGCCACTTAAAACCGCTCCTTGCCCAATACTTTCTAATTCTTCATGTTCCAATGCCGTTTCGCCGGTGACGCGGATTATAACGCCCGGCATTTGCGTTTGTATTTTCCGGATAATGTTGCGTGCCTGCTCTACGGCAGCGGCGGCGGGCATAATTTCCGAAAAGTTCTTTTTGGGTTTGGCAATGACAATGCGCCGTGTTTTATTGGTAAGGCTATTGGGGCTTAAAATCTTTTGCCACGAGACAGGAGCGTGTTGTCCTTGTGCCGTTGCTTTGATGGTTGTGCTGATGCCGGTTAATAACTCGGGTAAGCTTTGGCTTATAACGCTGTCTTTTGTAGTTAGTGCCTGCGTTAATAGCTCAAATAAACCGGTTAAATGGTAATTTTGGGCAAGATAGCCAATAAAGGGTTGTGCATCGCTTAAATTATCGGCTAATTTTTCGAGTGCCGAGGGTGAAAGGTAAAGCAAGGCTTGTTGCCGAAAAAAGGCATTGTCTTCTGGGATATAGCTAGACTTAAAATGTGCGTGACTGTTATTTAAGCGAGTGGACAGTTTTTGGGCGGCAATCGCGGTTTCTTCGGTGGTCGGTGCATCGACCACAAAAATCATGGTATTGGCATCTTGTGGAAATGCTAATTCTAAACGCTTGGTATTTTGCTGAAAAGGCAGGTCGGGGGATAGCATTTCGGCAGAGTTATTATTAACACCTAAATGATCTTTAATATAATACAGGCTAATGCCAGTTAATAATAAAGCGGCAATAATAATCAACCAAGCATAACGCGTCACAAAGCGGACTTGCCATGACTGAATGATACCGAGTTGTGGTGTGGTGCCTGCGCTCATGATGCTTGTGTGATACGCGGTAGTTGCTGAGCAATTTGGGTTAATGAGCGGTTGGCGGCTTTAAAATGCAGGCCGAGTTGTATGAGTGGTACAAGCTCGGAGGGGTGCAAACACAAGTATTTGATAAGTTTGGATACGATAACGGTGCCCTGATTATTTAGCGCATAGTTAATGGCGTTAGGCAAATCAAACTGTGCGGCATCCACAATGCTGCGGATTGCGATAAAGGGACGATTATTTTGTGCGGCAATACGGGCAATGGCCGCGCTTTCCATATCGACTGCCAAAGCATTGCTACGCTGAAATTGTTGAGTTTTATCGTGTGCCAAACTAATAACCGTTGCCGATTCTAAAAGCTGTCCATTATAGCATTTTAAGCATGGCTCTAGTATCTTGATTGATTGTTGTTGCCAGTGTTTATGTGCCGCTAGTGAGTTATTATCTTGCCCTAGAATGCTATGAGGAATAATGATATCACCTGCCTGTAAATCAGGTGCTAATGCGCCGGCGCAGCCCCAACTGATGAGTTGCTGTGCGCCTTGTGCAATAAGCTTTAGGCTTGCTGAGGCTGCATTTTTGGCACCTGCACCCGCTAAAATGACCAGCGTATTTGCTGAGAGCTGTGTGTATTCGCCCTGAGCCAGCTTGCTTTTAGTCAGCGTGCGCAACTCTTCCGGTAATGCAACGATAATGCCGGTAATCACTGTTTATTTTGCTCGTTGCGATAGCGTGCAATGGCCCATAGTGGAAAGAATTTATCATAACCATGATACTTCAAATAAAACACGCGTGGAAAACCTGGAGAGGTGTGACAGTCATCGTGCCATAAGCCATCTTCCATTTGCTCATTGAGTAAGTAATCAATGCCTGATTTTACTGCCAGGCTATTGGTTTCTCCGGCGGCCATTAAGGCTAACAGTGCCCATGCAGTTTGGAAGGCCGTGCTGGTATGAAACTGGCCTTTGGTTTTTGCATCAATATAACTATCATTGCTTTCACCCCAGCCACCATCTGCATTTTGTACGCTTTTTAGCCAAGTGACCGCTCGCGTATAAATGGGGTCAGATTTGGCAATATTGGTTTGCTCCAGTGCAATCAATACGGACCAAGTGCCATAAATATAGTTGGTTCCCCAGCGTCCAAACCAAGAGCCATCGGCTTCTTGTTCATCACGAATGTATTTGATGCAACGTCGGTATGCCGGTAAATATTCATCATGGCTTTTGGCGACTTTCGCCATGAGCATGAGGCAGCGCGCACTGACATCAACGGTAGGTGGGTCTAGTAATGCACCGTGGTCGGCAAATGGAATTTCATTGAGGTAGTAATAAGTGTTGTC
>JALSIU010000078.1 GCA_026989715.1 Methylomonas sp. | reverse complement strand
TTATTAAATTTATTGACATTAATATTAACATTACCATGACCACCCCAATGAACGCCACCCCATAAAGCATGCGTAATACCGATACCAATACCAAAGCCAATACCCCGCATCACGGCAGAGCCGAATGCATAACCAGGCGGGTAGTAATACCAAGGCGTATAATGTGGCCACCACCAAGTTCCATACACAACGGTTGTATTATAAACAGGCACATAAACAACTTGCGGATTTGCAGGTTCAATAATAATAACGCTTTCAGACGCTTGCTCTTCGACAATCACCTTTTGCTGTTCGGTAGTTTCCAGGTTTCCGGCATCTTTTGCTTTTTTACGCAACTTCTGCACTGTATCCATTACACCTTCCGAATCGGCCAAGAAAGCATCCCCTACCTTTTGCACCCAATCAATCTGTTTACTCATCATCTCCAATACTTGTGGAAATGCGACAAGAGACATAACACTCGGATCCCAAGTTTTCTCCTGAACAGCCTTTACTGCCGTATCACCTTCCATCGATGGGTTAGCCTTAGACCATTTAATCGCTTCATTGACATCAGCAGGATAGGTCGTTGCCATCAGTATCTGAGATAATAGCGCATCAGGATACAATGCGATGGGCGCCATCATCTGGTCAAGCTCAGCTTCACTAAAAACTTTATCTTTAGCGTGTGTAGAATTTATCCCAAAGAGTGCGCTTAGCATTATGACGAGCGTCATATGACCAACAATATCTACTAGAGATTTTTTCATCCCTTATTCTCCCATAAAAAATATAGCCAACATCGCCGAAGTTAACTTGATCATTCCTAAATATTAACTATACAACTGTTAACTTAAAAAAGATGCCTCAACCACTTTAGTTTTGATACTAACAAAATACAAAAATAGGAAGCAATAAAAGTCACCATCACTAACAACGGCAAATAAATAAGGGAGTTTTCAACATAAGCCCCTAAATAATCAAAACTCACTTCCATAAAAACGGGGTGTATTAAATAAATCCCAAAACTTGCTGATGCAATACGCGAAATTAAATAATTCTCTTTAAATATTTTACGATTTTTTGCAAAAAGGTAAAAAATACATAGCGTCAATATAAAATCAAAAAAACCGGTATTATTGATAATAAATGTATCTTTTACGATGCCTAATATTGATGCAGAATAAAAATTTAATACATTAACCAATATCAGTAAAAATATAATAATGCCCATCGTAGCAATATTATTTATTCGAATGACATGATGATAATGATCAATAAAATATCCCATAATAAAATACCCCAAAAACCATGGAAAGGTTTTAAACCAATCCATTCCAATATGAAATACCTCGCTCACATAGATTGATATTTGGTTTAATAGCATAAAAAATAAAAACAACCCTAACACCAAAAAAAAGTCTTCTTTAGTAGGCTTATGTCCCAATATATAGTTATTGATTACTGGAAAAACCAACATCAAACAACTAAACATAGGAAGATACCACAAATGATAGTACGCATTACCCGAAATAATAATGCCAAACTTTAATTTCCACATTAAAGTACCTATATCTTGATTATGATATAAATACTCAAAAGCAATATAGAAAAGAGACCAAAATAAAATGGGAGGAATTAACCGAATAGCTCGTGTAGTATAAAATTTCCTTATACCAATATCCCTACCTAATAATACACACCCTGAAATCATAACAAATACAGGGACGGCAAAACGCGAACAAGAATTCAAAAAACTTGCAAATAGCCAATGCGTTATATCAATATGGCCAAATTTATTATAAGTCCCTGTGGTTACGTGTATAACAATCACAGCAATAATCGCTAATACACGTAAATATTCAATCCATATTTTTTTATTTGTTTTCTGTTCCAATATGCCCTCCTATTTTTCCTTATAATAAACTCAATTCAATTTCCTGTAATTTTTGTTCAGTTAGTATCTCCCGATTCTGATCCAATACATCGCCATTCAGCAAAACGGCTAATTGACCTATTGTATTGACCATTTCAGAAAAAACAGCCTGAGCATCATGCACTTCTCTCGGCTGCAAAAAGAAAGTAACCCCAGGACAATGATAGCTTTCCCACTCATCCTGTGGAAAAACACCCGGTTCAAGCATACTGGCCACCGCATAATCGACACGATTATGCGCATCCAGCCGTTCAAAAACCTGCACACTACCAAAAACCAAACCAAGTTGCTCACATGCTTGTTTCAATTGCACGCCGGAAATGCCTTGCTCAGATTTTGCGGCAATACTTAATTGTATTAAAGGCGGCAAAGTTTGGTTAATAGACAAATCTAAATCATCCGCCTTATCCATCGCTCCCGCCAAGACATCTCCTGTTTCGACACCGCTCTGTTGCACCTCTTGCATATAAGCATCGTTTAAACGTGTTTTAAGCGATGGCGTGTCAACAAAGTCATCAGCAGTAGTTGACCCTAACGGTACAATATCAAAATCATCATCCTCAGTGTGTACAACCAAATTAGGATCAATATTGTCTAATACCCCCTTGTCGTTCTCGAACATATTGCGTGACTTTTTGCCATTTTTGAATAGGCTCCATAAAACCATACTCAAAATGACCACGGCACCGATTGCAATAATTACCATTCTTAATAAATCTTTATCCATTGTTAACTTTCCGCCATTGCTACTGCTTCTTGAATATCGACTGCTACCATACGCGAAACCCCTGGCTCTTTCATGGTAACACCGGCCAATTGGTGTGCAATTTCCATTGTGACTTTATTATGTGATATATATAGAAATTGTACATTTTTCGACATTTCTTCCACCATTTCGGAAAAACGTCTTACATTCGCCTCATCTAAAGGCGCATCTACTTCATCCAGCAAACAAAAAGGTGCCGGATTTAACTCAAAAATTGAAAAGACTAAAGCAACTGCCGTTAAAGCCTTCTCTCCACCTGACAACAAGTGAATGGAACTATTACGTTTACCTGGTGGCTGTGCAATAATATTAACACCACTTTCTAGCAAATCATCATCAGTCAACGATAAATAAGCCTTTCCGCCACCAAATAGCTTAGGGAATTTAATTTGCAATCCCTGATTGATTTTATCGAATGTTTGCTTAAAGCGTTGCCGGCTTTCTGCATCAATTTTAGCAATGGCCTCTTCCAACATATGCAAGGCATCTAATAAATCGGCATTCTGTGCATTTAAAAAATTCATACGCTCAGATTGCGCCTTAAATTCTTCAATCGCCGTTAAATTAATTGTTCCCAAACGCTCAATTTGGCGACTCAAATCATCCGCCTTTATTTTCCATGCAGATTCATCGGCATGTTCCGGTATGGTTTGTATTATCTGCTCAGCATCTGCCTCTAATTCTTGTAACTGCTCGCTAACTGCCTGCTGGCGTACTTGACTCTCTTGCTGTTCAAAGCGCACGCTCTCCAATAAGTCCTTTTTCTTTTCTAAGTGACGCTGCACAACTGCCAGTTTTTCTGTTGCCTCAGCAATATCCGTCTCTAATATCACTTGCCGATTACGAGCTATTTTCAATGCTGCCTCCAACGTCATTTTATGCTCCAGCAACTGCTCCAATTGATAGCGTTCGTCATCCATCGGCTGTAAAGTCTGTTGTAATTTCAGATTCAGCTCAGCAATACGCTCGTTTGAGTACCGGTCTTGTTGTTGTAGTCGCTCTACTTGTTTTTCCGTTAAAGTGATTGAGGATTCTAAGCTGGAAATTTTAGCTTGTAAACCATGCACCTGCTGACGACTAGCATTGAGCAGTTTATCACTTTGCTCTGCCTGTGTTTGCAAATGATGGCTCGTTTGCTCTAATTGCTGCTTGTTATCTTGCAAAGCCTGCATCGCCTCCTCAGCTTGCTCTTTAATCATTACAGCCTCTGTGCGCACGTCCCGGTTTGCTAATAACTGCTTCTCTATATCTGCCATTTCATTACTGACTTGACTTAAACGCTGTTGCTGTTCTTCCATACGTGCAGAATGCGCACTAAATTCCGCCGTTTTCACCGACAGTTCAGTACTCAAGTGCTTATCTTGCTCTTGCAAGTGCTCACGTTGTTGCTCAGCTTCACGTAAAAACGTCTCGGCAGATTCAAGTTGCTCTTCAGCAAGTACGACCCGAGCCTGTAAGGCAATTTGTTGCTCTTTTAAAAGACGCAACTGTTGCTCACGCTGTAAAATACCTGTTTTAGCATCATGCTCATGCATGATTTTTACCCAGCCAAAACCAAGCCATGCCCCTTGTGGTGTAATAATAGACTCATAAGGCTTTAGATGACTAACTAATTGACGCGCCTGCGCAACACTCTCCGCGCAATAAATACCTGACAATAAACCCTGTAAATTCCAAGGCGTTTTGATTTTATCAAGCAAGCGCACCATACCGTTATCAATTGCCGAAACCGATACCGATGCGGTTTCAAATAACGTCAAAGAGGCTTCACTTAAAGAGGATAACTCTGCAATCAATTGATCGGCATTATCAATGCAAATTGCTTCCAAGTAAGTACCTAAAACCGTTTCTACCGCACTATCCCAGCCGGCATCAACCTCAATAAATTCTGCTAAGCGTTGATTCTCCGTCAATGCCATACGATCCAACCAATGCGTTAATTTCTGTTTATCTTTTCCCATTGCATGTTGCTGTAATAACTCCAAAGAAGTGACTTTACCTTTAAC
>JALSIU010000077.1 GCA_026989715.1 Methylomonas sp. | reverse complement strand
TACCGCCGCCCATCATGCCGCCTCGCATACCTCCCATGCCCCCTGATTTTTTACCGAGGCGTTGTTTTTCTGACATAGGCGGCATAGCACCTTGGTAGGGTAAGCTGTACATCACCAGTTCAGAGCCAACAGCACGACCACTAAAATCTAACCATAAATCGACTCGCTCTCCTGGTGCTAACATAATATAAGGCCGTGTTTCCGGACGAGGTAAAAGGCCTGCATCAGTACCAATGGCTGTTAAGGGCGTGCCATCATCCCAGCCTAATTTATAAATTCTGGAGTTAGAGCCGTTGACCGCACGGAATCGGTAAGCGCGTGATTTAACAGGGAATGCAACATTCGGTAAGCCATTGACTAAAATGGTGTCGCCTAAAAAGCCCATCATTTTGCCATGCATACCGTGTAGATATTGCAATTGGTTTTGTTTGTTAAAGGTTCTGTCTTGAATCACAAAAGGTAAGTCATATTCACCTCGAGGTAAATCCAGTTTTTGCTCCTCTGCATCGGTAACCGTTATGAGTCCTGCCAAGCCTCTATAAACTTGTTCTGCTGTTAAATGATGAGAGTGGGAGTGATAAAAACTGCTACCGGCACGGTTCATGACTTCAAATTCATACACATGGCTTTCACCCGGCGATAAGGTGTACATAGGGTGGCCGTCACTGTGCTGTGGTACATGTAAGCCATGCCAATGAATGATGGAGGGTTCGGCCATGTAATTTTTATAATAAATACGTACTTTTTGGCCTTTGACGTAATTTAGGATAGGGCCTAAATAATTGCCTTTTAATTCAACCAGCGTATTTTTAGGGCCTTTTAATAATTTGGCATAATACTTTTGTACTTTTGTTTTGCGGCCACCTTTAATAACAGAAACATAGACATCACGAGAGCTAAATTCTATTTCTACATCAGGATGGAAACCAGGTGTTGCTTTATAGGTCATTTGCCCGGTTTTTGCAAAGAGCATGTCGGGAAACGCACTGAAAGCGACAGTTCCTAACGCGGAATGTTGTAAAAATTGACGTCTGTTATAGTTTATTTTATTTGTCATGCGTCTTCCTCTCTTATAATTTGAATAAGCAACACCGAGATTGTCCTATTCATTAAAAAATGCTCTTTTAGTTGACTTAAATTAAGGCCATTGTTTTGTTGGTAGAGCTTTTGTTGTACTAGGTGTCATTGTTTTTTTAACGGTATCGCCTTAATGCTCGTCATGTGAGCCTCTGTGATAACGGCCGACGACATCAGGGTCGTGGTGTAGATTGATTTTCGCATCATTTTTGCCATCATAGGGCAACAAGGAAAGCACATAGCGGATTGATTCTAATCGGGCACTTTTTTTATCATTACTATTAACAATAATCCAAGGTGCATAGCTGGTGTGCGTGCGACTAAACATTTCTTCTTTATAATATGTGACTTGATCCCACATCTCTTGAGCTTTTTGATCCACAGGACTTAACTTCCAGTGTTTTAATGGGTTGGTCATGCGCTCTTTAAATCTTTTTTGCTGATTCTCTTTCGAAATAGAAAACCAGAATTTAATCATGATAATGCCATCATCTATTAAGGCGTGTTCTATTTCAGGGACTTCTTTCATGAATTTTTCATATTGCTCAGCCGTACAAAAATTAAATACCGGCTCTACAATGGCGCGGTTATACCAACTCCGATCAAAAAAAACAATTTCCCCCGGATTGGGTAAGTGCTGAAAATAGCGTTGAAAATAAAACTGCCCCGTTTCGACTTCTGTTGGTTTTTGTAAGGCAACGACTCGAAATTTTCTAGGATTCAAGTATTGAGTAAGACGCTTTATTGCTCCTCCTTTACCCGCAGCGTCGCGGCCTTCAAAAATAATCATAACGCGCTTGTTATTTTCAAAAACCCAGTTTTGGAGTTTAATCAGCTCAACTTGTAATGCAACCAGTTCTTTTTCATATCTGACAGTGCGCGTTATTTTGGCCAGCTTTTTTTTCTTGAGTAATTGCGTTAAGCCATTATTGGTTCTTAGGAGTTTTAAATTGTCTTCCAGCTCGTTGATAATTCGCTTGGCATCTGCATCTTGTACGTGTTGTTTAAGGTAGTCTAAATCTTGATATATTGTTTTCATAACTCTCCAAAATAATAACCGGCGATAATAAAGTGTAAGTTTTTGTGCTAAGCATGGAGCTATTGATAGATAACAGTACGCTTATTTTTAAGGCTAGGCAATGAGCTTGGTCATTGTCTGACATAGGTAATGAAGCTATAATCAAAAGTTGCATCTTCTTTAATATCTTCTCTTGCAACTTCCCGCCACTGTTGTTTATTTAGTTCAGGAAAGTAAGTATCGCCCTCAAACGCCTGATGTATTGCTGTTATATAAAGTTTATCTGCCAATGCTAATGCAACTTTATATAAGGTTGCCCCACCAATGACAAAGACCTCATCACAATCGGCGCAGCTTTGGATGGCCGCTTCTAGGCTGTTAAAAACCAGGCAATCTTGTTGCCGGTAATCGGGATTACGACTGATAATAATATTTTGTCGCCCCGGCAATGGCCTACCAATCGACTCAAAGGTTTTACGCCCCATGATAATGGGGTGTCCCATGGTGATGTGTTTAAATTTTTTTAAATCTGCCGATAAATGCCACGGCATTTTATTATTGAGGCCAATTGCATGGTTGCTAGCCATTGCGACAATCAGTGAAAGTTGCATATTTTTATCCAAATAAAGAGGGGGAATAGGTATTTGTCTGCATACCAAAAGAAAAAGTGATACCCTATTTTACTTTTTTTATCTGGAACTTCTATGAGTACCGAGCAAACTTTATTACAACGCAGTGATGCTAAATGTGAATTATGTGCAGCTGAGCAAGATTTGAATGTGTATCCTTTAGCACCTGAAAACGAGGATAGTGCTGCCAAAGCCATTTTAATTTGCACCACTTGTCATACGCAAATAAGCAAGCCTGCCACCATGGATGCAAATCATTGGCGTTGCTTGAGTGATAGCATGTGGAGTTCTGAGCCTGCGGTACAAGTGATGGCATGGCGGGTACTGAAGTGTTTGTCGGCCGAAGCATGGGCACAAGATTTATTGGATATGCTGTATCTTGAGCCTGAAGTGTTGAGTTGGGCTGAGTCGGCAATGCTAGAAAGCGATGCGACAACAGACAGTGAGCCGACGCTGGATAATAATGGCACGCCTTTACAGGCTGGCGATACGGTGACTTTAATTAAAGATTTAACGGTGAAAGGTGCAGGGTTTACCGCAAAACGTGGCACTGTGGTGAAAAATATTGCCTTAACTGATAACCCAAAGCATATAGAAGGGCGGGTTAATGGCGTGCGCATTGTTTTGGTGGCAGATTATTTAAAAAAAGCCAATTAAGTAGCTTGCCTTATATTCGAGTGAGGCATGACTATTGTAAAAGCGTTTGTATGGCTGTTTGTACACTGGCTACAGAAACATCGCTAAAGTCTGTGATGCCTTCTAAGGTTTGCAACTTAATTCTATCCGCTGTTGAACGCTTAAATTCTGCTTGTAAAATGGTAGCGTTTGGGTTTAATGGCGGTGTGAATTCGGGGGTTGAGCTACGGTAAATGGCTATTTGTGGAATGCCGACGGCCGCGGCGATATGCATAAGGCCGGAATCATTGCTAATCGCTAAATCAGCGCAGGAAAGTAAGTCTACGGCATCTAGGAGCTTGGTTTTACCGCATAAATTCAGCAATTCACAACCACTTTTTTTCTCTATTTCTAAGGCCGTTGCATAATCTTTGGCCGAGCCCAGTAACATTACTTGATGGCCGGCAGTTATTAAATCTTTGGCAATATGTGCATAATACGCTGTTGGCCAGCGTTTCGCCGGACCAAATTCAGCCCCGGGCATTAGAGCGATTAAAGTCTGTTGGGGGTTAATGTTGAGTGTGCGCCGCCACCGCTCGGCATTGGCCTGATCGACGCTTAATTGGGGGGCTGGAATATGCTCTAACTTGGGAATATCCGCCTGAGTCGGTAAGCCTAACGCGACATAACGCTGTACCATATAAGGCAATTTTTCAGTATCTAATTTACGCCGGTCATTTAATAGACCGTAACGCATTTCTCCCAGAAAGCCGGTGCGTTGCGGTATTTTGCACCAATAGCCTATCAAGGCAGATTTCCATGTAATCGGCATGGTAATGACTTGCTCATAATGCCGGTGTTTTAATTGTGCCGCCATGGCACGGCGTACTTGCCAGCTAAATTTACCGCGCTGTACTTCAATTTTATAATGTCGGCTGACTTCCGGCATACGTTGTAATAAATCATAAGGCCACGGGGGCGCGATAACTTCTAGTTGCGCATCAGGGTGTTGTTGGCGTAATGTTTTGAATAAAGTCTGCGCCATGACCATATCACCGACCCATGAGGGGGAGAAAATTAAAATCTTCATAGTTTTAAAGTCGCTACTTTGGCTAAAACGTGGGCAACGCTAATATTTTGCATGGCCGTTAAACTGGGGATTTTTTTCTGCCAAGCTAGTGCCTTTGCAGCTTTACCCATCACCGCTGGCGCAGTTTGCTCGTAAAGATTAATACAGTTATCTAGTTGCCCATAAGGGCCAATATATTCAGGTCGCGTAACGGCATACAAACCGATAACCGGTGTTGCCATTGCATTGGCAAGGTGTAAAGGGCCGGTATCCGGTGCAATGACTAATTGCGCTTGTTTAAGAATGGAGGCCAGTTGTGTCAGTGTGGTTTTGCCTATTAAGTTGAGGCAAGGGCG
>JALSIU010000076.1 GCA_026989715.1 Methylomonas sp. | reverse complement strand
TACCAGGGCTAGACTGCCCTAATGTCAATAAGCACAGCATTACTGATATTTGGCACCATTCCAAAGCATTCAATTTTTTCCGCAATAATGACTGGATGCAAGAGCCCTGTAAAAGCTGTGATGAAAAAGACAAAGACTTTGGCGGCTGTCGTTGCCAGGCTTATTTATTAACAGGCGATATGTATAAAACCGACCCTGTTTGTAGCAAATCACCTGATAAACACCTTATTCAGGAAGCCATCGATTCCGCTAGAAAAAATACCTTAACAGCGGATGAAAAACCACTTATTTTTCGTAATAGTAAAAATTCCACGCGTTATTAAGTCAAGGGGTAAATTTAGGGCTATACTTGAAAGAATCAAGAATACGCATTCATTCAATCAATCACTACCTTCCGACAAGCTATGCAAAATACCACCACAACCTCTCGTAAATATAAACTTATTGCAAAGTTAAGTTGTATTGCCCTTACAACTGGACTACTGACACTTAACAACATCGCAACCGCAGCAACTTATGATGCTTTTAATTCGCAACAAAATCACGGCGACGCTCAAGATGAGTTCTTCTCATTAGACTTAGACAGCAAAAATTTATCTTTTGCCAAACCTGCTGCCCCTGATCAATCTAAGCTAAACGAGCATAAACAACACTATCAGGATATTTTACAAAATATACGTCAAAAGCAATACGATGAAGCCGACACCAAAATTAACAATATTTTACAAAAAAATCCTGATATAGCAGCGTTTTATAACCTGCAAGCACTGCTAGCAGTACAACAAAAAGACTACGATACGGCCAAACAAAGCTTTAATAAGGCACTTAAGCTCAACCCAAATAGCCAACGAGCATTACTTGGCTTGGCAATGCTTGCTTTTGAAGCACAACAATTTAACGAAGCAGAAGCACTAGCGAATAAAATTACTGCGCTTAACAAAAAAGCAACACCTGCTTATTTAATCATTGCTAATATAGCAGGCAAACAAAACAATTTGCTAAAAGTCGAAAGTACACTTAAATCTGCCTATCGTAATGTATCCGGCAACATTGATAGCGAAGTCAAAATTGCCGCAAACCTAGGCAAACTTTATGTCATACAACGCCAACCGAAAAAATTTCTAGATTTAGTACAAGAACTGAATCAACTCCACCCTAACAACAGTAAGGCTCTGGCATTACTTGCCGGCGCGCAAATGGCTAATAACCGCATAGAGGCAGCTAAAAATACCTTACAAACAGTCATCAACAAAGAAAAAAATAATGTCGTTCATCGCGTACAGTTAGCCAAATTACTATTAAAACAAGCCGGCAATGAAAACCAAATCATAAAACTACTTGATGAAGCAACTGCAATAGCACCCAGAAACCCACAGCTTATGTTGCAAAAAGCGGCGTTTTTAATTGTACTTAAGCATTATGATGATGCCTATGCCATCGCACTCAAACTTGATCAATTAGCCCCTCAATCAGGAATAGGCAAAATATTGCAAGGTGATGTCTATTTGGCACAAAAAAAATTAAAGCTCGCAATCGGCTCCTATCAACAAGCGTACCGCATTAAGAAAAACAATAAAGTCCTGAATAAAATAGTCGATATTATGCTGGCGCAAAAAGACACTACCGCCGCAATTACGCTACTAAAAAAAGAACTGCACAACAATTCAGCCGCCGAATTTAAACTTGCTTCAGTCTACCTGCAACAAAATAAACTACCTGAAGCCGAAAAACACTACCTAAATCTACTTAAAATAAAACCGGACAACCCTATCATCCTAAATAACCTAGCTTGGATTTACTCGCAACGCAACAACCCCAAAGCAGAAGAAACTGCCAAGAAAGCCTATAAACTCGCCCCAAAATCAGCGGCCATTATAGATACTTACGGTACGATATTAGTTCATAACAACAAGTTTGAACAAGGCATATCCTTGCTCAAACAAGCAACTAGCCTTGCGCCAAAAGCGTATGACATTCAATACCACCTTGCTGAAGCCTATGCCAAAAATAATAATTCGCAACAGGCCATCAAAATATTGAGTACACTAAACAACATAAAGGAGCATTTTTCTGAAAAAAATGCGGCAATATTGTTGCTCAAACAACTCCAATCCCGCTAATCACCTCCTTCATCTTTTAATACCCCCTAACTCATAAAAGGGGGGTTCTTAAAGGTTTTTGTGATTCCACCTCCCCCCTTATTATGACTTTTTGATGACTATAAAAAATATATTAAGCCATTAGCATCCTTAAGAAAATAGCGGTAGAATGCACATATCAGAAAGCAGTGCTTGAACATGAGGTACCACTCCTTGTTATCAATTGTTATTCTGTTAAAGCCATACATTTTTATTATTTAAGGAGATTTACCATGGCAACAGGCAAAGTAAAGTGGTTTAACAACACAAAAGGCTTTGGATTTATTGAACAATCCGATGGTGGGGATGACGTATTCGTACATCACTCAGTTATACAAGGAGAAGGTTTTAAGACACTAGAGCCTAACCAAACCGTTACTTACGATATTGAAACAGGCCCTAAAGGTCTCTCTGCGATTAATGTAAAGACACAGTAAGTCTCTCAAATACAACGCAAAAAGGCTCCTTTTATGGAGCCTTTTTTTTGCTATCGACATAAGCTTTCCGACACGCTTCCAACAAAGACATATCCATATATTCTGCAACCGTATCCGCCATCAGTTGTATGCCTTGCTCACTTAAAGCATCTAAATCTACCGCTACCGTTGCTTTAGCTCCTGCCCATGCTAATAAATCAATACAAGCCTTGCGTTGGTCAAACAAGCCATGCAAATAAGTTCCCAACACCTGTCCATCTGCCGACAGACTCCCTTCAAACCGACCATCACTTAATCGCAATACCGGCCGTAACAATGACTCTCCTACCGAGATACCGGCATGAATTTCATAACCTTGCACCACAGCATCACTCATCAATAGCTGAGCAGAGACCTGTCTAAGTTGCTTGGTTTTTGCCAAGGTTGTCTGCATATCCAATACCCCTAACCCTTGGCTAGACCCCGCATGTCCTTCTACGCCATCGGGGTCATAAATAACATTCCCCAACATTTGATAGCCGCCACATAAACCGATTAATTTCCCCCCATAACGCAAATGTCGAAGGATAAATGTATCCCAGCCCTGCTCACGCAACCAAGCTAAATCATCCCGCACTGACTTACTTCCCGGCAAAATAATCAAATCCGCCGCAACAGCATCAGGGGTCTGGCTAAACCGGATATTCACCTGATCATGTAAACGCAATACATCAAAATCGGTATGATTACTCATTCTAGGTAAGCGCGGTACTACAATATTCAGCACCGCCTTTGTCATTAATTTTTGCTGTACCGCCACACTGTCTTCAGATTCCAAATACAAATCATGCAAATAAGGCAATACCCCAAATACCGGCTTCCCGGTGTGTTGCTCTAACCAATCAATACCTGGCTGTAAAATCGCTAAATCGCCTCTAAAACGATTAATCACAAACCCCAGTACACGTTGCTGCTCCGACTCACTCAACAATGCCAAGGTACCGATTAAATGCGCAAAAACGCCGCCTCTATCAATATCGGCCACCAAAATAACGGGGCAATCAACGGCTTCGGCAAACCCCATATTAGCCACATCATTTTTACGCAAATTAATTTCCGCAGGACTCCCTGCGCCTTCCACCACAATAAAAGAATGCTGTGCTTGCAAGCGTTTAAAGGAATCTAACACCACAGGCATCACCTGCTCTTTATAGGCATGAAACGCCTGTGCACCTAAATTTTGTACCGCCTTGCCCTGCAAAATCACTTGCGCGGTTTTATCCGAATTGGGCTTTAATAATACAGGATTCATATCTGTATGCGGTGCTAATCTACAAGCCTTTGCCTGCACAGCTTGTGCACGGCCAATTTCACCGCCTTCTGGGGTAACAGCACTATTCAATGCCATATTTTGTGGTTTAAAAGGAGCCACTCGCTCACCCTGCTGTTGATAGTAACGACACAAGCCCGTTACTAACGCGCTCTTGCCTGCATCTGAGGTTGTTCCCTGCACCATCATTGTTCTTACTTGCATTTACCTTCCTTTAGTGGCATTGTTGCTGCCCATTTAATAAAAAACATCCCTGCTTAATGACTCTCTCCCTCGCCCTCTTTATCGCTTTGCTACTAGATACCTTATTAGGCGAACCTAAAAAAGCGCACCCACTGGTTTTATTTGGCCGCCTAGCCAGCCAGATTGAAAAGCGACTTATTCTACCGAGAGAGGCCAGCAATATAAATCAAAAATTACGCGGCACTTACGCGCTACTGCTTGCCACTATCCCCATTACTCTGACCATTTTTTATATCACACGCTCGCCGATGCTTAATACTTATCTTAGCCCCTTAATACTGTATCTTTGTATTGCACCTAAAAGCTTATTGCAACATACGTGTGCCGTATTAACACCCTTACAATCAGGGAATTTAGCGCAAGCACGTCTTGCCATTGCCAAGATTGTCAGCCGTGAAACGCAGCAAATGGATGCACAAGCCATTCGCAAAGCCACAATTGAAACCACCTTGGAAAATGGAGCCGATGCCATTTTTGCCCCCATTTTTTGGTTTGCCATAGCAGGCTCTACCGGTGCGGTTTTATATCGACTTAGCAATACATTAGATGCCATGTGGGGTTATAAAAACCAACGCTATTACCATTTTGGCTATTCAGCAGCACGTTTAGATGATGTACTTAACTGGTTACCGGCACGCCTAACCGCACTCAGCTATTTAATATTAGGACGTAGCCAAACCGCTTGGTATTGC
>JALSIU010000075.1 GCA_026989715.1 Methylomonas sp. | reverse complement strand
TAAATTATGCGTTTTAATGACAACCGGCTTTAATTGTTCAAAACGCGCTTCAAAGCTCAACTTATCACCTTGTTGCATCACATTAAGCAATTCAGCTTGAAAGCCCTCAACAACTTGACGCGCCGCTACCGTGTCATCAACCTCAGCTGCAACGGCCTGAGTCAAAAAAAGCAAGCAAAATACATTAATCAGTTTTCTTAATGACATAATAACGTTTTAACCTTTCTGATAAATTCGACCTTTCCACCGCGACCGCTCACCACGCCAATAACGCACCGCTGAAGTCCAAGTCATTAGTAAATATAAACCGGCGATGACCGGCATGAATAAAGCCCACATTTTATTGAGCGCGTAAAAATTTAAAGTCGGTAAATACAGCGCACTCATCACACTATAAGCAAATAATGAAAATAACCAGGCATTGCCAACAAAACAAATTAAGCCCACCCAGGGCAAGCAATACATCAGTAACATCATACCTGTACAAACAAGCAATAAAAATTTAGAATAAAACAACTGGCTATAAGCAGTACGTGCCACCATATCCCATATTTCAGCTAAAGAAGTGTACGCGCGTCGGCTAATCACAGCATGGGTTAATCCTACCCACGTTTTATACCCTGCCTGTTTGACCCGCTTTGCTAAAGTACAATCGTCTATGACGGCATTTTTAATTGCGGCCATACCACCTATTGCATGCAAAGCCTCGGTATTCACTAAAATACACCCTCCAGCCGCAGCCGCCACATGACGCTGTGGATGATTGGCTAAAGCAAAGGGGTATAGCATTTTAAAAAAGTAAATAAACGCCGGCATCAGCAACTTTTCCCAGACGCTTGTCACTTGCAACATGGCCATTAAAGACACAAAATGCAAGCCTTCCGTATCATGCTTTATTTTCAACTGTGCCAAAATACCCGGCTGCAAACAAATATCGGCATCGAGCAGTAAGGTCAAAGGCGTAGTTACCGCTTGCAAACCTTGCTCTTGTGCCCATAATTTTCCCGTCCAAGCAGCCGGTAAAGGGGTGGATGAGATAATCTGCAAACCTGGGAAACCCACCTTTTCCGCCACTTTTGCCGTGCCATCGTCAGATTCATCATCCACCAAAATAACACGTAAACCTTGCCCTTGCTGCTTGAGACCCGCTAAGGTAGCGGCAATGACTTCGGCTTCATTACGCGCAGGAATAATGACGCTTATATCACTTAAATCAAATGCCTCTACATTAATATTATTATCAACATCCAAAGTCTCTCGGCAACGCCAAGATTGCCACGGCAATAAAGCGGTCACCAACCAAAGCAAAGCCGCTACGCCGCTTATCAATTCACTCATCGGTCTAACCAAGCAATTAAATAAGCTAAAGCTTTATATTTCAACTTTAATAGGTATATCAATTAATGAGTTGGGCTTATAAACAGGTGTCTCCACCATCTCCCCGTCTGTTTTTGGCCCCCTTACCGCTACGCCCAAAGCCTTTAACGGATGCTCCAAAGTATCGCGTACTGCAGTTGCTTCATAGCCGCAATGTGCCATACAACCTTCACATTTTGCATTTTTGCCTGCACCATATTTATCCCAAGGTGTTGTACTCATCAACTCGGCAAAACTGTCGACATAGCCTTCATCGGATAATAAATAACATGGTTTTTGCCAACCAAATACATTACGCGTTGGATTACCCCAAGGCGTACAGTCGTAATCTTGATTACCTGCCAAGTAATCCAAATATAATGAGGAGTGATTTAACTTCCATTGTTTATGCTTACCGATGGCAAAAATGCCTCGAAATAATTGTTTAGCTGCTTGACTGGACATAAAAGAATCTTGGTCGGGTGCATCTTCATAACTAAACCCCGGTGCAATAGTAATCCCTTCTACCCCTAACTCGGTTGCATAATCTAAAAACTCTGCCACCTCAGCCGAGGTTTCACCTTGGAACAAAGTACAATTAATGGTGACACGAAAGCCTTTATCCAACGCCATTTTAATGGCCTCAACAGCAATATCAAATACGCCATCCTGACACACCGACGCATCATGCCTTAATTGATTGCCATCTAAGTGAATAGAAAAATTTAAGTAAGGCGAAGGCGTATAGTCATTAATTTTCTTTTTTAACAACAAAGCATTGGTACATAAGTAAACAAACTTCTTACGCGCCACAATCCCTGCCACAATATCAGGCATTTCTTTATGAATTAACGGCTCGCCCCCCGGAATAGAAACCATGGGCGCACCACATTCATCAACGGCTTGCAAACACTCTGCCACCGAGAGCCGTTTATTTAAAATATCATCTGGATAAGCAATCTTGCCACAACCGGAACATTCAAGATTACAACGAAACAAAGGCTCCAGCATCAGCACTAAAGGATATTTATCAACCCCTTTTAATTTTTGCTTCATTAAATAGGTACCCACAGCAATTTGCTGTCTTAAAGGAACGCCCATAGAGTCCACTCCACACTAAAATCCAAAAAAGTTGCAATTAAGCAACAAAAAATAAGCCGTTTACTACCGTATGGATACGGCCTCAAGAATTCATTTATTATGAATTGCTAATAACCAGTTAGCATACTATTTTTATGCGCCTAACACCAGTTTGCCGTCTATTTTTTTATCCAAACAAAGCGACAAAAGTTACATTAAAATATAAACTACCTAAGACTAAAATGAAACTATTTCGCAAAAAAACAACATATTTTGTATTTAAACCACATTCGGTCTATAATTTATCACTAATAATGAAACTGCACTTGGCTGCGTGCCCCATTCAGTAGCACAAATACCACGTGGCAGGCCGTTTCCACTCAATACTCATCGCCCAAAACCATAATGACTGATACTCAAGCTACAATTGACAATCCTGAATCACTTTTAGCCGCCTCTGTCGATGAATTTCAGGCCGTCTTGCTAGAAGGTGTCTCGCGTACATTTGCCTTAACCATTCCACAACTCCCCAAAGGCTTATATGAAGCGGTTGCTAACGCCTACCTTTTATGCAGAATTGTGGATACCGTAGAAGACGAAGTTTCGTTAGATGCCGCCCAAAAAGAACATTTTTGTAGTCGATTTATTGAAGTCGTACGCACAGGAAAAGGCGCGGCAGATTTCGCCAAAGACTTATCCCCCCTGCTCTCCGAGCAAACCATTCCTGCCGAGCACGTTCTGATCCAAGTCACAGAGCGTGTCATTGACATTACACACAGCTTTGCTCCGGAACAAATAGAGGCATTACTAGGTTGCGTGGAAACCATGGCAAAAGGCATGCCGGTTTATCAAAATATGGATTTACATGCAGGCTTGGCCACGCTGAAAGACATGGATGAATATTGTTACTATGTCGCGGGTTGCGTCGGTGAAATGTTAGCAAAATTATTTTGCCATTACTCACCTGAAATCAATGCGCATAGAGAACAGTTATTAGAACTATCCACCTCATTTGGCCAAGGCCTACAAATGACCAATATCTTGAAAGATATTTGGGATGATGCACAGCGCGGTGTTTGCTGGCTACCTCAGGATATTTTTACTGAAACCGGTTTTGACCTCAAAAACCTAAATAATGCCACCAGTACGGCTGAGTTTCGCCTTGGCTTAGAGCACCTTATCAGTATTGCGCAAGGTCACCTTAAAAACGCACTGACCTACACGCAATTAATTCCTAGCCATGAAGTTGGCATGCGTAACTTTTGCCTTTGGGCGTTAGGCATGGCAGTGCTGACCTTAAATGAAATCAAAGCAAACCTTGATTTTAATGATTCAAATCAAGTCAAAATAACACGTAAAAGCGTCAAAGCGACTATCTTAACCACTCGTATTATTGGGCGTAGCAATTGGTTGCTATCTGCCCTTTTTAACGCAAAAAGCAAACACCTTGTCTGTAAAGACTGGACATATCAAGCAAAACAATAGGCTCTATTATGTTTACTGAAGACTACAATAACATGAGTGTCACGTCTGCCTTAGATAGTGCCATCAAAAAAGCGCAAGATAAGCTACTTTCGTTGCAACATAAAGACGGTTATTGGGTCTTTGACCTAGAAGCAGACTGTACCATCCCAGCCGAATACATCATGATGATGCATTACTTGGATGATATCGACCTTAAATTACAAGCCAAAATAGCCAACTATCTACGCAAGCACCAATCTGCCGATGGGAGTTACCCACTTTACCCAGGGGGGGCCGGCGATATAAGTTGTAGCGTTAAAACCTATTATGCCTTAAAAATGGCAGGGGATACGCCCGAACAACCGCATATGGCACGCTTGCGCAACTACATTCTCAATGAAGGCGGAGCAGCTAAAGCAAATGTGTTCACACGCATTGCACTAGCAATGTTTGAGCAACTACCTTGGCGAGGAGTGCCCTTTATTCCTGTTGAAATCATGCTATTACCAAAATGGTTTCCTTTCCATATTGATAAAGTCTCCTATTGGTCCAGAACGGTCATGATTCCTTTGTTTATTTTATGCACCCTGGAGGCAAAAGCCAAAAACCCACTTAACGTGGATATTTTAGAGCTGTTTGTCGTGCATCCCGACCAAGAAAAACACTACTTCCCCGAAAGAGGATTAATTAATAAATTTTTCCTCTTTTTGGATGCTCTAGGGCGTAAATCACGCATCCTCGTGACCAAACGCATGCACAAAATAGCCGTTGCCAGAGCAAAAGACTGGTTTACTGAACGCTTAAATGGTGAGGATGGCCTTGGCGGCATTTTTCCTGCCATGGTCAATGCCTATCAAGCAATGCTATTACTCGGCATGCCGGCTGACCATGAGCACGTAGTAACTGCGCGTAAAGCAATTGATAAATTATTAGTTATCCGGGATGACGAAGCCTATTGCCAACCCTGCTTATCACCTGTTTGGGATACCGGCTTAAGCTTACTGGCACTACAAGAAGCTAACTTAACGGAAACCAAAGCCAG
>JALSIU010000074.1 GCA_026989715.1 Methylomonas sp. | reverse complement strand
ATCTCCTTGGCTTGGTAGGCTCACTTCAAATTTAAGTGGCCTATAAACACCGTCTTCGTCTTTAGCGAGCAACATATATGACCAATCTTTATCGAATGGGTCTTGAATAATGGTGCCAGCTATATCCAGTTCTTCACTTTTATACCAAGAACGCTCTGGAAAAAGGCCTAACCTTTCAATGTAAAGCGAATCAAACTCTTCTCTGGATATTTCAATCATTCGTATTTTTTCGCCTAACATATTATTATCAAGCAACCATTCCTACATATTCGACGATACTCACAGAATATTCAGGAATGATTGCCTGGTTAAAAAATTATCCTGTCTATAATCCCTGATATTCGATATTACCTATAAAAACAGGAATCAATTCCTTTCTCTAGCTAGCACCTTAATTACTTTTTTCAGGCATGTCAACTAAAAATCTTACTTGGTGAAATACGTAATGTTATGCGTTGCTTAGCATAAAGTGAGGGGGCTACTCTTTAATTTTTTAGAAGTCAGCATAGACTTGATCCTATGCCTAAATTATCACCCACAAACCACACAATCATTCGTTTTTTATCTAAAAAGTAACCGCTTTAAAGTCGTGCTTCCAAATCAACCACTACTTGCCGCATTTTAAGCACCGAATCTGGATTAAGTGAAATGGAGTCTATGCCGTTTTGTACCAAAAACTCGGTTATTTCAGGGTAATCAGACGGTGCTTGTCCACAAATGCCAATATATTTATCGGCCTTTTTACAGGCATCAATCGCCATTTTCAGCATGCGTTTGACCGCTTCATTACGCTCATCAAAAATATGGGCGATAAGGGTACTGTCTCGATCTACGCCCAAGGTAAGCTGAGTTAAATCATTAGAGCCGATACTATAGCCATCAAATATTTTTAAAAACTCATCCGCTAAAATCACATTACTGGGAATTTCACACATGGCATAAATTTCCAAGCCATTTTTGCCTTGCACCAAGCCCATCTCGTTCATAATGGCAATCACTTTACGCCCTTCATCCGGCGTACGTACAAACGGCAACATCAATTTTACATTGGTCAGCCCCATCGTATCGCGTACTTTTTTCAACGCCTGACACTCCCATTTAAATGCCTCTTTATACGCATCCGAGTAATAACGACTCGCACCACGAAACCCAATCATTGGATTTTCCTCGTCCTTCTCGTAGGCTGCGCCACCTAGCATATGTTTATATTCATTACTCTTAAAATCACTGGTACGCACAATCACAGGGTTAGGATAAAATGCGGCGGCAATCATACCGATACCCGCCGATAACTTGTCTACAAAAAAACTTTCTGGATTGGCATAGCCTTGCATCAGTGCCTTAATCTGCTCATTACCTTTTACAAAATGCCCCTGCTGTATATCATAAAGTGCCATCGGGTGCGCCTTGATATAATTATTGACAATAAACTCCATCCGCGCCAAACCAACACCTTGATTAGGGATAGCGGCGATAGAAAAGGCTTTTTCCGGATTGCCGACATTCATTAATAATTTGGTTTTAGGCGTAGGCAATCCCTTTAAATCCACCTCATCAATCTCAAAAGCAAGCTCGCCTTGGTACACATGGCCAATCTCCCCTTCAGCACAACAGACAGTGACCTGCATGCCATCTTTCAGCACCTGCATCGCATTAGATGTTCCGACAAGCGTACTAACACCAATTTCACGGGCTACAATGGCGGCATGACAGGTACGGCCACCTTTATTGGTCACAATGGCTGCCGCTTTTTTCATTAACGGCTCCCAGTCAGGGTCGGTAATATCGGTGACCAATATTTCACCTGCATTAAAACGCGAGGCTTCACTCAAATCATGAATGACCCGCACAACACCATAACCAATCTTTTCACCAATGGCCAAGCCGCTTAATAATCGCGTGCGTTGCGCGGTATCTTCCAGCAAACGATATAACGCAATATGCCCGTCATAATCGGCCAATAAGCGTTTAGAATGCACCGTTTCCGGACGCGCTTGTACAATAAAAAAATCCCCATCCACGCCATCTTTAGCCCACTCTATATCCATCGGCATACCATAATGCGCTTCAATCGCTAAGCCATAATGGGCTAATTGCATAATATCTGTATCTTGCAATGTAAAACTGGCACGCTCTGCGCTGGTCGTAGAAATATTCAAGGTTTTCAGCTTATCATCATAAATCATCTTCATTTCTTTTGAGCCTAGCTGACGTTTGATAATCGCTGATTTATGTTGCTTTAATGTGGGCTTAAAAACATAAAACTCATCGGGGTTGACGCGCCCGCCCACAATGTTTTCCCCTAAGCCGAATACGGCATTAATCATGATGACATTGGCATTACCACTTTGCGTATCCAGTGTGAACATCACCCCACTGGTGGCTTGATCGCTACGCACCATTTTCTGAATACCGACACATAATGCCACTTTATGATAATCAAACCCACGACTATGACGATAACTAATCGCTCGGTCGGTAAATAATGAGGCAAAACATTTTTGCACATGAATCAATAACGATTGGTCGCCGCGAATATTTAAAAAGCTTTCTTGCTGCCCTGCAAAGCTGGCATCGGGCAAATCTTCCGCGGTTGCAGAAGAGCGCACGGCCACATCAATATTATATTGCCCATATTTCTCTGCAAGCTGTCGGTAAGCTGTTTTAATTTCAGCTTGTAATGCATCAGGCAATGGTTCATTCATTAGTAATTCGCGCACCGCCTTGCCACAAATTTGCAATTGTGCAACATTTTTAATATCCAAATCATCGAGTAGCGCATCAATACGTTGCGCCAGCTTGTTTTGCGCTAACAATAAATCATATGCCGCGCGTGTAGTCGAAAACCCATAAGGGATGTTAACGCCAAGATGGGTTAAATTTTGATACATTTCCCCCAAGCTGGCATTTTTACCGCCGACCAGCCCAACATCCGCCATACCAACCGTGTCAAAGAATCGAATATATTTCATGATACACCTCCATTGAATGTGGTTTTTTGAGTATAACAACATTACAAATGGCTGACCATCTCTACGCGCATTCCGCAAAATTTAAGAATTATTATCACAGCCAAGTATTGATGGTATAAAATCAACCTTAGTGACACATTCACGCCTTATTTAATTGTTTGCCGCACGCATCGCTTATGAATCTATTGAACTTATTAGGTCGCAAATCTTTCCCGCACGGTATCCACCCCGATGAATATAAAGACGAAACCAAAGCGAAAGTAACACGTCGCCTCCCGTTTGCACCGGAAATCATTGTGCCGTTAGCGCAAAGTATTGGCCAACCTGCCAAAGCAATTGTCTTTAAAGGACAGCGTGTCAAGCGCGGTGAAGTCATTGCCGAAGCGGATGGTTTTATGTCCGTACCTATTCACGCACCGGTAACCGGTATCATCAAAGCAATTGATATTGTGCCTACCGCCAAAGGGAGTAAAGACCCGGCCATTATTATCGCCACATCGTTAAGCTCGGGGCAGCGTGTATTTGATACTGGCGAGCGTAACGACTATTTGCAAATGGCACAGGAAGACTTAGTCAAAGCGGTGCAGAATACGGGCATGGTGGGCTTAGGGGGAGCCGCTTTCCCAACACATGTCAAAATGGCCGTCCCCGCTGGCCGTCACATTCATACCGTTTTAGTCAATGGCTGTGAGTGTGAACCTTTTTTAACCACCGACCACCGGGTGATGCTAGAGAAAATTGATGCCTTATTGCTTGGTATCAAAATTGCCATGCGTTGCGTTGCCGCACCTAAAGCCATTATTGGTATCGAGAACAATAAACTGGATGTTTTAGATGCCATTTTGCCCCATCTGCCAGATGATGGTTCTATTAGCATTGAAGCCGTAGAAACCAAATATCCCCAAGGCGCAGAAAAAATGTTGGCCTATTCTTTATTAGGGATTGAAATTCCATCAGGCGGCCTGCCATCAGAAGTGGGGTTAGCCGTTTTTAACGTGGCAACCTTAGCTGAATTGGGCTACTTATTGCCGATAAAACAAGGCTTAATCGAACGCATTATCACCATTACCGGCGATGGCGTACATAAACCAGGTAACTACATTACGCCAATCGGCACACCGATTCGCTTTTTATTGGAGTTTGCAGGCTTTATCGGTGATGAAGCAGAGCTTATTTTAGGCGGGCCGATGATGGGCATGCCGGTACATTCACTAGATGTCCCCATTACTAAAGGCACCGGTGCATTGTTAATTTTGGATAAACGTGCGACTAAGAATGACGATATCCTGCCTTGTATAAAATGCGCACAATGTTTACAAGCTTGCCCGATTAATTTAAACCCGTCAGAACTCGGTTTATTAGCCGCAAAACGGCAATATGATGTCATGGAAGAGCAGTTTCATCTAAATGACTGCTTTGAATGTGGTTGTTGTAGTTACGTATGTCCTGCTAATATACCCCTTGTACAATACTTTAGAATTGCTAAAGCATTAAACCGAGAACGGCATTTACAAGCACAATAACTTAAACTGCATATCATCTGTTTAGCCATCGGAGATACAAAACCCCATTAAACAGCAACATCAAGGCGGGCAGGATTCCGTCCTACAAGGTACTCACATATGGATTTATTTAAACTTTTTAAGAAAAACACCTTTCCACACGGCATACATCTTGACGAATACAAAGATGAAACTAATGCTAAAAATACATTACGCTTACCGTTTGCCCCTGAACTCACTCTTCCCTTAGCCCAAAATACCGGCAAGCCTGCCAAAGCCATTGTCTTTAAAGGCCAGCAGGTCACACGCGGGGAATTGATTGCCGAAGCAAATGGCTTTATGTCAGTACCACTGCATAGCCCGGTCACCGGTACCATTAAAGCCATAGAACTGGCTAAAACAGCCGATGGCGGCAAACAACTGTCTATTATCATTACCACAGCCTTAAGCTCAGGCCAACATTTGATAACGCAAAATACAGCGAATGAT
>JALSIU010000073.1 GCA_026989715.1 Methylomonas sp. | reverse complement strand
TTTTAAAGCCGTATTTCCAAGGGATAACAAGGCGCAGTGGCGCACCATTTTGTTTGGGCAGTGCATCGTCATACATGCCGGTTGCCATAAAAGCCAGCGGGTGCATGGCTTCATCTATTCGTAAGCCTTCAACATAAGGCCAATCGAGTGCTTTGCTTTGTTGCCCAGGCATCACGTCAGGATTATATAGGGTTGTAAATTGCACATATTTTGCCTTAGAGTTAGGTTTAAACTGTTGCAACATAGCCCCTAGCGGAAAGCCAATCCAAGGCACGACCATGGCCCAAGCTTCTACGCAACGAAAGCGATAAATGCGCTCTTCAAGTGGGTTGTTTTTTAAAATATCTTCTAAATTAAATGTCCCTGTTTTTTCGGCCTCACCTTCGACAGTGACATGCCAAGGGCTAATGGGTAGTTGTCGGGCTAAGGCGGTTGCATCGGTTTTATTGGTGGTAAATTCATAATAATTGGTGTAGTGCGTGACATCTTGATAGTCTGTGGTCGCTAGTGTAGCTGAGTAAGGACTGGTAGGTACGGCGGCATATTTTTTTATTTGTGCAGTAGCTTGCTTAGGCAGTAAGGTGCTAATGCTGAGGCCGGCTGCCGCTTTTATAAGGCTGCGCCGATTTTGAAAAATAGTTTTATCAGTTATTTCGCTGGTGGGAATTGGTTTGGTATCCTTGTATTGCATTGGTGATTATTCCTTTAAAATGTATGCGTTTGTAGAAGTTTAAGTTGTTAAGGTGAATTAAGAACTAAAAAAACTGATGAGTGCTATTGTTAACATTTTATTTTTATATCTGCAAGTATTCTAAAAAAACAATTTTGGGTTTATAGTTGCAGAATTTATTATTTTTTGTATATATTTGAATATAAAAGTGTTTTTTATGTTAAATGGTCGTTGCCTTTAATGAGTAATTATAGTCTATTATAAGTGGAGAGTGGTCTGAAAAGCGCTCTTTTTTATAGATTTCGGCGGACTGTACTGTGTCTTTTAATTGTTCACTAATGACTTGATAATCAATACGCCAGCCAACATTTTTGCTCCAGGCTTGGCCGCGATTTGACCACCATGTATATTGATCTGGCTCTTGGTTAATGATTCTAAAGGCATCGTGCCAGGCTTCTTGTGTAAATAATTGGTCTAGCCAGGCACGTTCAGCGGGTAAAAAGCCTGAGTTTTTTTGATTGGCTTTCCAGTTTTTCAAATCAATTTCTTTGTGTGCAATATTCCAGTCGCCGCAAATGATATAGTCTCGCCCGTTTTGGGCGCGTGCTTGCAAATAAGGCAGAAAACGATCCATGACACTATATTTAAAGTCTTGGCGTTCTTCTTTAGACGAGCCTGAGGGAAGGTATAGGGAGATGACGCTCAGTTTGCCGCACTGGAATTCTAAATAGCGGCCTTCACTATCTATATCGGCAAAGCCCATGCCTTCGATAATAGCATCTGGCTGTTGTTTGCTGTAAATGGCAACGCCGCTATAGCCTTTTTTTTGGGCGCTATGGTAGTGGCAGTGATAGCCGTCAGGGGTGAAAGCATCAGCTGTGAGTTGTTCGGGCTGGGCTTTGGTTTCTTGGATGCAGACAAAATCTGCATCTTGTTGTGCGAGCCAAGAAAAAAAACCTTTGCGCTCAGCGGCTCTGATTCCGTTTGTGTTTAGGGTAATAATGCGCATAAAATTCTGCCGGTTACTTGCGGTTATTTGATTAAACAAGTATTATACTCTGTTCTAAATTGTATGTTAGTCGATTTTTAGGCGTTTAAAGGTCATTATGAAACCAGAAATTCACCCAGAATATAAACAAATAACCGTTACATGCGGTTGTGGCAATGAGTTTGTTACAGGCTCAGTATTAGGTAAGGATTTACATATCGAGGTATGTTCATCTTGTCATCCTTTCTTTACAGGCAAGCAACGAGTTGTCGATACGGCAGGACGTGTAGATAAATTCCGTAAGCGTTATAGTAAGTAGTTATTCGACGCTTCTTAAAAAAGCATAGGAAACATCAATGACACAAGAAACATTAACCATAAAAGATAATTCGACCGGCAAAGAGGCAGAATTTTCATTGCTCAAGGGGACTGTTGGTACGCCTGTTATTGATGTTAGCGCATTACATAAAAAAATGGGGTTATTTACTTATGACCCAGGTTTTGTCTCAACTGCAAGTTGCAAAAGTGCTATTACTTATATTGATGGCGAAAATGGAATTTTGTTATATAGAGGCTACCCGATTGATCAGCTAGCTGAAAAATGCTCTTTTCTTGAAGTTGCCTATTTATTAATGAATGGTGAGCTTGCAAATGATGCGGAGCAGGCTGAGTTTGAGCACGAGATTGGTCAGCATGCTATGTTGCATGAGGCGATGCGTAGCTTTATTGATGGCTTTCATTATGATGCGCATCCTATGGCAATGATGGTGGGGATAGTGGGCTCATTATCTGCGTTCTATCATAGCGAGCTCAATATGGATGACCCGGAGCATCGGAGAATTTCGGCGATGCGAATGCTGGCAAAAATGCCGGTGATTGCGGCAGCTTGTCATCGTCATTCAATTGGTTTTCCTTTTGTGTATCCGAGGGCGGATTTGAGTTATTGTGAAAACTTCATGAATATGATGTTTTCGTTGCCTTCGCAAAAATATATAGATAAGGATAATTATATTGATCCTGTTGCAGTTAAGGCGTTGAATTTACTCTTTATTCTGCATGCAGATCATGAGCAAAATGCCAGTACTTCTACGGTACGCTTGGCCAGTAGTACGGGGGCTAATCCTTATGCGTGTATTGCAGCGGGTATCGGTGCTCTTTGGGGGCCGGCTCATGGTGGAGCGAATGAAGCTGTTTTGAGTATGCTGGAAGAGATTGGTACAGTTGATCGAATTCCTGAATTTATCAATAAAGCAAAAGATAGAAATGACCCATTTCGTTTAATGGGCTTTGGGCATAGAGTTTATAAAAACTTTGACCCAAGAGCGACCATTATTCGTAAAACCTGCCATGATGTTTTAGAGCATATTTCGGGAAATGATCCATTATTTGATTTGGCCTTGGCGTTAGAAGAATATGCATTGAAAGATGAGTATTTTGTCGAGAAAAAATTATATCCTAATGTAGATTTTTATTCAGGGATTATCTATAAGGCATTAAATATTCCGGTAGATATGTTTACGGTGATGTTTACTATTGCCAGAACGTCAGGCTGGGTTTCGCATTGGTTAGAGCTTATGGCTGAACCTGGGCAGCGTATTGGCCGGCCTAGGCAGATTTATACAGGGAAGGGTAGGCGCGATTTATAATTTCTTCTTTATTTATTGGTGCATGAGAAAGCAGTCGTTATGACTGCTTTTTTTATGCCTGCCGGGTAACTTAAAATAACGCATCTGGACTAAGTTCTTCGGTATTGTTGTTGCCATAAATTGATAGTTCTTCCTCTTCTTCCGGGGTGGAATATTGCGTGGGAGCAAGTTCTTCTCGAAAATACTCCCAAGCACTGTGTGCTGATTTTTCGCGTGCCAGTAAGCCTGTTTGAGTATCAATCAGTACCTGCACGATACCTTTAGGAGCGATAAATGCTTGTTCGGGGGTGTTTTTTAATGCGTAGCGCATAAAGTCAATCCATAACGGTAAAGCTGCCTTTCCACCCGTTTCCCAGTTTCCCAGTGATTGGGAGCTATCATGTCCTACCCATGCAATCCCGACTAATGTTGGGTTAAAGCCATTGAACCATGCGTCTTTTTGTTGGTTGGTTGTGCCTGTTTTTCCTGCTAGATCAGTACGTTTTAGTACTTTTGCTTTAGTGGCGGTACCGCGCTGTACTACATCGCGCAATAGGCTGTTCATTAGGAAATTAATTTGTGGCGAAATAACTCTGGGGGCAGTTTTACTTTTTTGACATGTGCTACAGGCTTGCAGGGGGGCTGCTTGGAAGAGTATTTGGCCTGTGCTGGATTCAATGCGATCGATAAAGAAAGGCTCTATTAAAAAGCCACCATTGGCAAAAACGGCATACATTTTTGCCATTTGTAACGGAGAGGCATAGCCGCTACCTAGGGCAAGTGATAGCTTTTGAGGGAGTTGTTTACCATTAAAACCAAAGCGTAATGCGGTCGAAATGACATCGGGAATGCCTACGGCACGCAGTAGGCGAATAGAGATGAGGTTGCGTGATTTTCTTAAGGCGGTGCGAATGCTGGTGGGGCCGTAAAACTTGTGGCTGTAGTTTTCAGGTCGCCATTCGCTTTCTTCTTCTGCGTTTTGTGTATTAACGATAGGGGCATCATTGATAAGGCTTGCGGCGGTAAAACCGTGTTCTAAGGCACTGGTATAGATAATGGGTTTGAAGCCTGAGCCCGGCTGGCGTTTGGATTGGGTGACTCGGTTGTATTTGTTGTTAAAATAAGCATAACCACCGGAGAGGGCTAAAATGGCACCATTTTTAGGGTCAAGGGCGATAAAGGCACTTTCGGCCTCAGGTATTTGCGCTAAACGCCATATTTTTCCAACCTGCCTAACGCGAATGATGTCGTGTTGCTTAATAATATCAAGATACGAAGAGATTTTTTGTTTTTTATGAGTAGATGGCTCGATTTTTGTGCTCCAGGGGCTGTTTTTCCATGGCAAAGTGATGTTAGTACCATTTTTGAGTTGTGCAATAAGTCGTTTTTTATTGATTTTTATTACTTGTGCGGGATGTGTGGCACCAATATTGGTGGCCGCTTGTAAGGTTGATTTGGGGGTGTGAGTTATTCTATAGCTGTGACGCTCATCATAAGCGTGTAAATTGCTACGCAGAGCACTAACAGCAATGCTTTGTAGATCGGACTTAATTGTTGTGTAGACTTTCATGCCCGCGGTATAGGCAGCCTGTTCACCATAACGTCGAATGATTTCATTGCGTACCATTTCAGCAATATAAGGGGCGTATAGCTCTCTTTTGTTGCTGTAGATTCCCGCTGTGATTGGGGCGCTAATGGCGTGTTTATATTCATTTTGGGTAATAAATTGTAATTCTAATAAGCGTTTAAGAACATAATTGCGTCGTAATAAAGCGCGTTTTGGGTTGGATATGGGGTTGTAGCTAGAGGGTGCTTTGGGTAGCCCTGCAATCATACTTAGTTCTGCAAGTGTTAGATCGGCTAGCGGGCGGTCATAGTAAGTTTCTGCTGCGGCGACAATGCCATAGGCGCGTTGTCCTAAGTAAATTTTATTGAGATAGAGTTCAAGTATTTCATTTTTTGTGTATTCTTGTTCGATTTGAAAGGCTAGAATAATTTCTTTAAATTTACGAGTGTAAGTTTTTTCATTACTGAGCAGAAAATTGCGTGCAACTTGCATTGTTATCGTGCTACCGCCTTGTTTTTTCTTGCCTGTTAATAAAAGCTGTGTTGCTGCGCGAATTAGCCCTTTGTAATCAACGCCGGGGTGTGTAAAGAAGTCGGCATCTTCTGCAGAAACAAAGGCGTTAATGAGCTGTATTGGGATGGCTGGGAACTTGATAGGCGTGCGAATTTTTTCGCCAAATTGTTCAATCAGCAATCCATCGTGACTGTAAATGGTTAGTGGCTGTTGGTATTTGATATTGCGAAGCGTTGTGACATTAGGGAGGTCGTCGCTTATTTGTTGATAAGCATAGTAGCTAGCTATTATGCCAAGCGCAAAAAGGCTAAATAATACGATAATGAACCATTTAATAATTCTCATTAGTAAGGTAGGGGCATCTGAATAAAAGAGGTGTTTTGGTGTGATTTTAGGTTGCGTTTTGTGTCGAAGTGTGACGTGCTGAATAGTATTATACTAGTCTATGATGAAAAAATCTCATAGAGCTGGTGAAGAAGTTCCGTATAAAACTATCCGTAAGGTAAGGGCTTGCTTGTTGGGTAAAAAATAACAGGTGGCATAAGATTGATTTTTAGGTTAATTAATATTGAATTTCAGTTATTTATGTGGGAAACTTAAATCTAAGTATTAGCTGTTTTTATTTAAGATGGTATGAAAATATGAAAAAATGTCTATACTTCATCTAGTGATAAGATAAATGGTGTGTACATAAAAGTTGATTATTATTGTGGTTTATATGCATTTTTAGTTTGTATTTCCGGGTCTTGGCATTAAGTTGCGTAATGGTCATGATGGATGTAATTTGGGTGAGTGGCATTTAAACATAGTAACGAAATGTTTAAGTTAAAGAGGCAGTATTATTAGGGGTTTGTTGCATTGTTGTGAATAACCCTGAAATTAATTGTGAAAAATAAAAGAGTTTCTACATGAAATGGTTCAATCGTAAGCGAGATCATCTGCTTGGTATAGATATAAGTACGGCAGCGATAAAATTGCTGGAATTAGGCAAAGTGGGTGCAAGGTATAAAGTTGAAAGTTATGCTGTAGCACCCTTGGCCCAAGATGCGGTGATTGATAATAATATTTCAAATGCAGAGATGATTGCCGATACCATCAAGCTTGCATTAAAGCAATCAGGCTCACGGACGCGACATGCCTGTGTGGCAATAGCAGGGTCTTCTGTTATGACTAAAACAATTATGATGTCGGCACATTTGTCTGAAGATGAAATGGAAGAGCAAATTATGGTCGAAGCGGATCAATATATTCCTTATTCTTTAGATGAGGTGCGCTTGGATTTTGAAGTGCAAAGCGTCAATGAGTCCAATCCCGATATGGTTGATGTTTTATTGGCGGCATCACGGCGCGAGAATGTAGATGAGCGTGTCGAGGTTTTAGAAATGGCGGGTTTGACGGCAAGTATTGTCGATGTAGAGGCCTTTGCTATGGAAAATGCATTTGTTTTGCTTAAGGAGCAATTGGCTGAGAGTAGTGATGATCAGACAATTGCCATTGCAGATATTGGTGCAAGTATCACAACGTTGAATGTTTTGCATGAAGGCCATGCTATCTATACGCGAGAGCAGGGTTTTGGTGGTAAGCAGTTGACGGAGGAAATTCAGCGTAGGTATGGTCTTTCATATGAAGAAGCTGGTTTAGCTAAACGACATGGTGGATTGCCTGATAACTATAGCAATGATGTGTTAGGTCCCTTTAAGAGGGCTCTGGTGCAGCAGGTTTCAAGGTCATTACAATTTTTTAGTTCATCTAATGCCAATAGAAGTATTGATAGCGTCGTTTTGGCAGGTGGCTGTGCTTCTATTGTGGGAATTGATAAATTGGTTGAACAGGAGCTGGGGATACCGGCGGTTATTGCAAACCCTTTTATCAATATGGCCTTATCACATAAAATTAAGCCGCAAAGTTTGAGTAATGATGCGCCTGCGATGATGATTGCATGTGGCTTGGCTTTGAGGGGATTTGACTAATGGCTCGAATTAATCTTTTACCTTGGCGTGATGCCTTACGTAAGAAAAAGCAAGAGGAATTTATTGTCGGTATGGTGGGTATGGCCGTTCTTGCGATTGCAATTATGCTAGGCATACAAATGTACTTAGATGGTCTCATTGCTGAGCAACAAGGTAAAAAAAGTATTGTCAATGCAAAAATAGCTGAGCTTAATTTGATTACTGCTAGAATTAGAGATATTCAAGATCAAAATGCTATTTTACAAAATAAAAGAGCTGCCATTCAGGCGCTACAAAAGAGCCGTCCTGAGATCGTGCATTTTTTTGATGAAATTGCCAAAGCAGTGCCTGATGGTGTTTTTCTAAATAGTCTAAAGCAAGATAGTGAGCGCGTAGAGATGAAAGGCAAAACACAGTCTAATGCTCGCGTATCTGAGTTTATGAGAAATGTTGAGGCCTCTAAATGGCTGATTGAGCCTGAGTTGAATATTATTCAAGGAGGCAATAAACGTAGAAATAAAAATAAGAAGTTAAGTGATTTCACATTATATGCTAAGCAGTGGAAAAACAAAGACGATGAGGATATGTGATGGATCTGTCTGAGATTAATTGGGATATTAATGAAGCGGGGGCTTGGCCCAAGCCAGTTAAGATTGGAGCAGGTGTTCTGGTATTTTTATTAATAGTGGTTTTTTGGTTTTTTAAGTTTACGAGTGAGCAGTTGACTCAACTAGAAACTGAAGAAAAGGCCGTGGAAAGTGCGTTAACCACTTATCAAACTGTTTGGCGTATGGCTTTAAACTTAGATTTGCATCAAAAACAATATAAGCAAATTGAAGCATCGTTACATGACATGATGAAGTTAATGCCGACTAAAGCAGAGGTCGCCGATTTGCTGGTAGATATTTCTCAAACAGGGCTATCGAGTGGCTTAGAATTTGAGTTATTTAAACCAACGGGAGAAATTGATAAAGGGGATGTTATTGAGCTACCTATTGATATTAAAGTATTAGGTCGATATAGCGAATTAGGCTTGTTTATTAGTGGATTAGCAACATTACCTAGAATCGTGACAATCAAAGATATTGAAATTAAACCCTCGAAAAATGATCCACGCCTCTCAATGAAAGCAGTGATTACAACATATAGAGAAGCGGGTGGCGGGAAAAATAAAAGTGCGAAGGATGTATTGGATAACCAGTCATTGGTTTGTCTTGAGCATGACGGTATGCAGGTCAAAGGGTGTAAGCGACGTAGTGATGTGGTTGTTTCTTATGCTGATTTGGCGCAACAGCTACGAGAAAAACGAAAAAATATGCAAGCTCTAAAAATAGAGGCTATCGAGCCTATGCCGCCGGTTGAAAGTTTTTTATTTGACCCTGAAGGCCTAAGAGACCCTTTTAGATTGTCTGAAAAGACAATTGGTAACACCATTACACCTTATGCTGTCACTAATGGCATTCAGCCTGATTTTAATCGACATAAGGAAGAGTTGGAAAGTTATGCATTAGATACATTAAGAATGGTGGGGACCGTCAAAATGAATAATACTTTTTGGGGTTTGATCTTAACTTCTGATGGTGCTATTTATCGAGTGAAAAAAGGAAATTATTTAGGTGAAAATAATGGAAAGATCTTACGCATACTAGCAGATAAAATTGAATTAATGGAAATTGTTCGCGATCAGCCAAAGGGGTGGCGTGAGGAGCAAAGGACAATTGCTTTGTCCGAGTCTGATTCTAATGGTTAAGTCGGATAATTGATATGAATATTAAGCAGAGTGGTTTTTGTATGAGCTATATAAAGCAAAGGGCGTTATCGCATATATTCGCCTTGATAATTTTACTATTTGGGCAAGTTTCTTTAGCATGGGCAGAAGATATAGCGCTTACATCAGTTAACTTAAATGTATTATCTGGTGATAATGTGCAGTTGTCTTTTGAAATGACAGATAGTGTAAAAATGCCTAAAGTCTTTCATACGGATAGCCCTGCGAGAATTGTGTTGGATTTTATGGGTACAAAAAGTGCTTTAGCGCAAAAAAAGAATGTGATTAATTCGGGTGGGGTTAGTAGCTTTGTGGCAATAGAGGCGGCAGGTAGGCTGAGGGTTGTTATTAATTTATTAAAACTTGTTGCCTATGAGGTCAAGGTAGAAGGGCGGCGTGCCATTGTCACTTTGCGTAGTTCCGGCAAAATGGCAAGAGATAGTCATAAGAGACTTTCTGAAAAAACTTTAACGCAATTTGCAGCATTAATTCCCAAACAAGCCATTAACAAAATAGATTTCCGAAGGGGTAAAAAAGGAGAAGGGCGCTTATTGATTTCTCTTTCTAATCCTAATACTGTTGTGAATACACAAGAAAAGGCAGGGAAAATCGAGTTAACTTTTCTAAATACTCGTATATCTAATCAATATATAAAAAAAATGGATGTGTTGGATTTTGCAACGCCCGTATCAATGGTAGAAGCAAAAAAGGTAGGCTCTAAAGTTAAAATACTGATTACGCCGGTAGATAGTAATTACGCATATACTTCATTTCAATCAGATGGTTTATTGGCAGTTGATATCAGGCCTATTACGACAGCAGAAGAAGAGGAGAAGCGTCGCGAAAAATTCCCTTATAGTGGTGAAAGGCTGTCATTAAGTTTTCATGATATAGAGGTGCGTTCCGTATTGCAGGTGTTAGCTGACTTTACGGATCTTAATATTATTGTCAATGATTCTGTGACGGGTAAGTTAACTTTACGACTTAATGATGTGCCTTGGGATCAGGCTTTGGATTTTATTTTAAAAGCACAGGGCTTGGCAAAAAGGCAAGCTGGCAATGTTATTTTAGTTGCGCCAACGGCTGAAATAAGTAAGTTGGAGCAAGAAGAGTTAGATGCAAAGCAAGTTGTTGAGCGTTTAGAGCCGCTAAAAACAGAGTATATTCAAATTAATTATGCTAAAGCATTAAATTTTAGAAATATATTATTAGGGCTTTCTTCTCTTAATACGAATGGCTGTGCGGTGACTTCATCAAGCAATAGTTTAAGAGGTGGAGGGTTGCAGGGAGGAGGTCAACAAGGAGGACAGGGGAATTTCGGGAATAGCGGCGGCTCCGGAGCGAATGGGCGTGGACAAAATAATTATACACTTTTATCTGATCGTGGGACTGCACTGGTCGATTCGCGTACTAATACACTGATTGTTAGAGATACGGCTAAGCATTTAGAAGAGATTAGAGAGATGATTTCGCTTTTAGATATCAGTGTTGAGCAGGTATTGATTGAGGCAAGAATCGTTATTGCAGAAAGTGGCTTTGCTCAAGAGTTAGGAGTGAAATTTGGAGCGGCCTATACTACCGGAGATTTTAGTGTCGGTGGTACAACGGGTGGTGCAACAAACCCTGGCGGTGGTGGTGATGTTATTTCTCCCATTTTGTCTAACTTGGCTGTATCTAATCCGTATGGTGCACTCGGTATGACTTTAGCTGATGGGGCTAATTATGTCCTTAATTTAGAAATTACCGCTTTGCAAGATGACCGGAAAGCTGAATTTGTATCAAATCCAAAGGTGTTGACATCTAACCGCTGTAAGGCAAGTATCGAGCAAGGTGTTGAAATACCTTTTCAGACAGTGAGCCAAAACGGAACTCAGGTTGAATTTAAAGATGCTAAAATTCTTTTGGAAGTAACGCCCCAGATTACACCGAATGGTAGTGTCATTATGGAGCTAAAAATAACAAAAGATTCTCCAGGCGATATTACCCCAGGTGGTTTGGCGATTAATTCTAGGGAAATTAATACCAGCGTGCAGATTGAAGATGGAGAGACGGTTGTGTTGGGTGGAGTATATGAAGGCGATAATGTTAATATTGTCAATTCAGTGCCATGGTTTAAGGATTTGCCTTTAGTGGGCTGGATGTTTAGAAAAACAATTAAGAATGAGGTAAAAAAAGAGTTGCTTATTTTTATTACACCTAAAATAGTTAAGGATTCAATGCGCATGCGCTAATAAATGGGTTCTTATCTTGCTTTTATAATGTTGTTGTAATATCTTATTTACATTCGAGAGCTGTAAATGAGTTCAGAGTTGACAGCTTAATGAGGCATGAGGCAGTGGTGTGCGTTAGGAATTAAAAATTCTTAGGCTTCCATTGCAACAAAAAAAGGGGGCTGTATGCCCCTTTTTTTATGAATATAAATAGTAGAATTGATGAATACAAAAAATATATATTTAATAGGGTTAATGGGTGCTGGGAAAACCACAATAGGACGATTGTTGGCAAAATCTTTAGGCGTTCCCTTTTATGATAGTGATAAAGCGATTGAAGATCTTACAGGTGTTGATATTGCCACTATTTTTGAATTTGAAGGTGAAGATGGTTTTCGCTTGCGAGAGAATAAAATGATTAAGGAGTTAACAGAGCTTGATGGTATTGTACTGGCAACGGGGGGAGGTGTTATTCTAAATGCAGGTAACAGAGCGCAGTTAAAAGAAAATGGATTTGTTGTTTATTTGCAATGCTCGGTTGATCGTTTAATGGAGCGCACATCTCGCAATTCGCAGCGCCCTTTGTTGAATACTGAAAGTCCCAGAGCAAAAATTGAATCTCTTTTGCAAGAACGTGAAGAATTATATATATCTTGTGCTGATTTTATTATTGATAGTGGTAAGGTGCAGAGTAAAGCGGCTGTAAAAGAAATTTTAAAAGAATATGCAAACATTAATTGATGGTGAAGTCTATGTCTGTCATGCAGGTTGAGTTAGGTGATCGAAGTTATCCTATTTATGTGGAATCTGGCAATTTAAAACAAGCGGATTTATTGGCGCGACATATAAAATCTAAGCAAGTCATAGTGGTAACTAATGAAACAATTGCGCCGCTTTATTTAAAGCAGGTAGTCGATGGCTTGCAAGGGTTTTGCATTGAGCAACTTGTATTACCTGATGGTGAGCAGTATAAAACGCTGGAATTAGTGAATACTATCTTTGATGCTTTGTTAAGCAAAAAATTTAGTCGTAATGCAACATTAATTGCTTTAGGCGGTGGTGTTATTGGTGATATCAGTGGCTTTGCTGCCGCGTGTTATCAGCGTGGAATACCCTTTATTCAAATTCCAACGACTTTATTGGCGCAAGTGGATTCATCTGTTGGCGGTAAGACAGGGGTTAATCATGCACTGGGTAAGAATATGATTGGTGCATTTTACCAGCCTCAGAGTGTGGTGATTGATGTTGATGTTCTGGATACTTTGGATGACCGGCAATTGACTGCCGGCATTGCTGAAGTGATAAAGTATGGTTTAATTCGGGATTTGGCGTTATTTGAGTGGCTGGAACATAATATGGAAAAGTTGCTAGCACGCGATAAGGAAGCACTTACTTATATTATTGAGCGGTCTTGCCAAAATAAAGCTGAAATTGTTGCGACAGATGAGAAAGAAGCAGGAATTCGTGCCATTTTAAATTTGGGGCATACTTTTGGGCATGCCATTGAAACAGGTATGGGATATGGGGTTTATTTGCATGGTGAAGCTGTTGCCATTGGAACTTGTCAGGCAGCAGATTTATCAAGGCGGCTTGGCTGGTTAAGTGACGCTGACGTAAAGCGAATTGAGGCTATTTTTAAACGGGCATTGTTACCTATTTTGCCACCTGAAAGCCTGGCAGCACAGCAATTTATTGATTTAATGACGGTGGATAAAAAGAATGTGGATGGTGATATTCGTCTGATTTTGCTCAAGAAGATTGGCGAGGCAAGTTTGCCTATGGCGGTTGAGCGTGCTCTTTTGCTGGAAACTTTAAATGAATATGGGCACGGGAAATAAATTTTCGGCGCATTTTAATTCTTTTAATCCAGGTTTGAAAGTTTCTTCGGAGCAATTGATAGCAAGTGATTTAGTGTGTTTCGAACACGCACAAAAATTAGATTTGCTATTGCATTTGCTGGTAAATCTACGGAGTACTTTGGTATTGCGTGGTGTGTCAGGTGTTGGAAAAACTACGTTACTGAAGGCGGTACTGTCTTCACAAGTTGATTTTGGCGATATTTTTTTATTGTCTGCAAGTGAAACGCTTAGTTTTGAGTTACTGCAAAATAAACTAAGGGTTTTTGTAAATAAGTCTGATATTGCAGAGGAGGCAACATTAGATGATATTTTAGAATATTATGAACACCAATCTAGGTACTTGATACTTATGATTGATGATGCCGTGCAACTGGTTCCTGGGTTAATTAAATTGTTGCTGGAGTTTACTGAGCGGTATCAGGTATTACGCTTAGTTTTTGTTTTTACGCCTGAAGAATATTTGTTGGCCAATAAGACTGAAAAGCTGGTGAGCTCCTGTTATTTTATTGATCTTCCTGAATTGAACTTGCAACAATGTCAGTTATTTTTGCAAAAAATCGTTGCATCAGAAAAAACGATCTATAAGCCAAGCGATATTAATGCTGCTTTTGTCAGTGATGTTTATATGGAGACTAAAGGCATACCTGGTACTATTGTTCAACGGGTTGTTGGTGCTCGGAAAAAATCATTTAGTCATATGGCGCAACTTATGGCGCTGAGTGTGCTGATCTTTATTGTCTCTGCATTTGTTAATGCGTATTTATGGGAATTTCCTAAGGAAGAGAAGGCTAGAGGTGTAAGGCTTGAGTCTTCTACGGAGTCGAAGTTCGGATTGAGCCTGGTTGCAAATAGGGAGGTGCCAGCGGCTGATGTATTAGTTACCTTAACGAGTCCTCCTATTCAGGCTGAAGCGGTACTGCCAAAGTCTAAGGTTAACTACTTGGAGCCACATATAGCAAGACGACCCTCGAATATTAAAAAATTAGAGCTTGTGGAGGATAAGGTGCGCAGTGATATTGCTCAGAAAGTTGCTGTAAATTCTAGTGTTAAAGAGGAAAAAGAGAAAAAGGATAAGACATTTTTGGATAATAGGGAGCGGGGCGCGCCAAATGTTGATAATGATGATATGCAATGGCTCTTGTCGCAAAATGAGCGCCAATATACCTTGCAATTAATGGCATTGTCGAATAAACAGAAGCTGTTGGCAGAACAAGAGAAATATTTGAGATTAGGCTATAAAACATTTTTGCTAGCAAGAAAATCTAAAAATCTTAATGATTACGTATTATTATATGGCCATTATCCAACAGTTGATGCGGCAAAGCAGGCAATGCATAAATTGCCCAAAGAATTAAGGAAATCATGGCCAAGGCGTTTTGGTGCGTTACAAAATAGCTTATAAAGCCATGTGTGTATAGCATAGAAAAATAAAATAATATTAAGGAAAAAGTAGAAAATGAGTGGTTTGAAAAATGATAGGTTTATTCGCGCATTATTAAAGCAACCTGTAGATAAAACGCCAATATGGATGATGCGGCAAGCGGGACGTTATTTGCCTGAATATAGGGCTGTACGCTCGCAGGCCGGTAGTTTTATGGATTTATGTACAAACCCGGAGCTGGCTTGTGAAGTTACTTTACAGCCTTTAGAGCGTTTTGATTTTGATGCGGCTATATTATTTTCTGATATTTTAACCATTCCGGATGCTATGGGATTAGGCTTATACTTTAGCGAAGGGGAGGGGCCTCGTTTTGAAAGGCCGGTGCGTACGGCGGCTGATATAGATAGATTACCAGTACCTGACCCTGAGTTGGAATTAACATATGTGATGGATGCAGTGCGCTTAATACGTAAAAACTTACAAGGACGTGTGCCGTTAATTGGTTTTTCCGGTAGTCCCTGGACATTGGCAACTTATATGGTTGAAGGTGGAAGCAGTAAGAGCTTTGCTAAAGTAAAGGGTTTGATGTATGAGCAGCCACAATTAATGCATCGGATGCTTGATAAATTGGCACAGTCGGTTGCAGCGTATTTGAATGCACAAATTGCTGCAGGCGCACAGACTGTCATGCTGTTTGATACTTGGGGTGGCGCGTTGGCAACAGAAGAGTATTTAGAGTTTTCTTTGCGTTATGCCAGCCAAGTTCGCTCCTTGCTTAATACAAGTTGTAATGGCCAGGAAATTCCCACTATCTTTTTTACTAAAGGTGGCGGGCAGTGGTTGGAAGAGATGGCAAAAACGGAGTTTACTGCACTAGGTTTAGATTGGCAGACGGATATAAACCTGGCTAGAGCAAGAGTTGGAAGCCGAGTCGCGTTACAAGGAAATATGGACCCCATTGCTTTGTATGCTCAGCCTGAGGTTATTAAAGCAAAGGTCGCAACAATACTTGAAAAATATGGAGTGGGTACTGGACATGTGTTTAATTTGGGGCATGGCATCTTGCCTGATATTAACCCTGAGCATGTAAAAGTGATGGTGGATGCCGTGCATGATTTGAGTGTGCAATATCATCAATAAATTAAGTTTTTTAAGTGAGGATAAAATGAAAATTTGCTTGGTAACGGCTTTGTTTTTGTCGAGTATGATATTTGCAGGTGTGCAAGCGGCCGAGGGTGTATCTGCGCAAGAATTACTTGAGACACCTATGGATATTGTGGTCTATAGAAGCCCTACGTGTGGTTGTTGTGGTAAGTGGTTGCAACACTTAAAGCAACATGATTTCAATGTTATTGATAATGTGACAGAAAACATGCAAGGGATAAAGGATAAGTATGGCATTACGAATTCGTTGGCATCTTGTCATACTGCGATAATTAATGGGCATATTGTTGAAGGTCATGTTCCTGCGGGAGATATAAAATCAATGTTAAAAGCAAAGTCTGATATTAAAGGCTTGGCCGTTCCTGGTATGGTGGCCGGTACTCCAGGTATGGAAATGGGGGCTAAAAAAATGCCTTTTAAAGTACTTGCCTTTGATAAGCAAGGAAATATGGCTTTGTATAAGTCATATGAAGAATATTGATAAATCGACAGTGAATAGTGTTTGAGGTGGTATTGTGATTATCGGAGTGCCAAAAGAAATCAAAAATCATGAGTATCGTGTGGAGCTGGTACCGGAAGGGGCGGAAAACCTGGTGCATTTAGGTCACACAGTGATGATTGAGAAGGGTGCGGGAGTTGGGTCAGGCTTTTCCGATGCCGAATACTTGCAGGCAGGCGCTATAATTGTTTCTGTACAGAAAGTATGGGCAGCGCAGTTAGTTGTTAAAGTTAAAGAACCGATTACTGCCGAGTTTGATTATTTGCAAGGGCAGATATTGTTTACGTTTTTGCACTTGGCGGGAGTGAGTGTAGAGCTGACTCGCCGACTAATAAGTAGCGGTACAACAGCGATTGCTTATGAAACACTTGAAGATGAATCAGGGCGCTTGCCAATATTGGCACCAATGAGTGCCATTGCAGGTAATATGGCGGCTTTGGTTGGGGCGTATTATTTGACTAAATTTAATCAAGGGGAAGGAGTTCAGCTAGGTAAAATATTGGGTCATCGTCATGGAAATGCGTTGGTGTTAGGCGATGGTGTAGTAGGTTTTCATGCTGCGCGTACACTTAATGCTGTGGGGACAAATGTCATGCAGGTGGGGCTGAATCAGCAGTTGGTTGGGCGGTTGGGTGGTGATGATTTGAATGGGGTGAGGTGTTATTATTCCACTGCAGACTTAGTTGCGCAACTTTGCCGAGACGCTGATTTAGTTGTTGGTGCGGTCTTGCTTAAAGGCAGGAAAGCACCTTATGTTCTTTCTAAGGCAATGTTGCAGAATATGAAAAAAGGGGCGGTAGTGGTTGATGTCAGCATAGATCAAGGCGGCTGTATTGAAGGTTCACGGCCAACAACTCATGAGAGTCCTGTTTATCTTGATAATGGTATTATTCATTATTGTGTGACAAATATGCCAGGGGCTTACCCACGTACTGCAACGATTGCACTGTGCATGCAAACACTGCCGTATATAATTAAATTGGCTGACGGTGGCGTGGATGCCTTTTTGAATATTACAAGGCTTGCTAAGGCAGTTAATGTGTATCACTCGGAAGTGCTCAATAGGGATGTTGCGATGAGCTTAGAGCCTTATTGATTTCTTGTGCTTTGTAAAAGTGTGTACTTCGCGCGGTATTCTATATAACTGCGCGAAGCTTATGGTTTATAGTCCTGAAATGCCTGATAGGCCATTAACTGACCAGTTGTCAGGGTCCATGACACCTTCAAGGTCTGCGCCTTCATCATATTGAATTTGACAAGCATATTTCTTGAAAAATGAACTGCCTGATTCCGGGGTAATTTCAATCTCAGCAGTGATTAGGTATTTGTAATTGCCTAGAGACCAAGATTGTAATGGCTCAGAAGGTAGAATAACCTCGGTATCGCTGTCAATTTCGTTGCGAACTTCCTTGTTGCACTGGATGAAAGCATGGTTAGTCATAGGTGTTACTGAAGCGATTCGGCTGCCGTCATCACCTGAGTCGACTAAGAAGAGGTCGGATGCGGCGATTTTTTCAACAAGAGGCATGATGGCTTTATTTTGAAAAAGTATTAAAGCAACGAGGCCTACTATGAAAATAAGGGGGTAAAGTTTTTTATTTATTTTGTTCATGCATGTAATGGTAGTTAGAATTTGAAACTAAAACAGTCCACGATATTCTATCAGAAATTGACGCAATAGTATTATTTGCAGAGTAGGGAGAGATCTCATTTCCTCTAAAATGCAAAGATAGCATATTGTAGGAGTGTTGAAGGGGGGGTGAAAAGTTTGTTTTATGGATTATGGTTCGCTCGATATATCTGAAATTAGTCGTTTTCTTGTTGATTTTAGCTCATGAATTCCTTAAAAATCAATGGTATGATCTATATTTTTTATTTTTGGGTTTACAGCCAAGCTACATATTGGTTTTACCTGGCTTAAGTTGGATAGGGCTTGTGCAAGGTAGTGAAATTGTGCCGATAATTTTTATTGATAAGTGAATGTTGGTTTTTATAAGCTTATTAAAAATCAATTATTTATATAATTGGTGTCGACTCAATGTTAATGATGTGATGGATTCTCTTGACATGGTTTTTAAAGTTGATACACTAATTGGCACTCAAAGGGAATAGTGTCATCATTTTTAATGATGTTACAGGATGTAGTAATGCTTTCGGTATTTTCCGAGAGGTTTAAATATTTACTTTTAGGAGGTAATAATGGCTGCTACAACTGATTCAGTGAAAGCTGATGCTTCAGAAGCACCACTGCTAAACAAAACTAACCTGATTGCAGGTTTTATGTTGTATTTAGTATTTTATTCATTTATTCGTTGGTACGAAGGTGTTTACGGATGGTCTGCTGGTTTAGATTCATTCGCACCTGAGTTCGAAACATATTGGATGAACATGTTATATATCGAGCTAGTACTTGAAGTAGTAATTGCTTCAACACTATGGGGATATATTTGGAAAACACGTGATCGTAACGTAATGTCTATCACTCCACGTGAAGAGCTAAGAAGACATTTTACTCACTGGACATGGTTGGTAATGTACGGTTGGGCTATCTACTGGGGTGCTTCGTACTTTACAGAGCAAGATGGTACATGGCATCAAACTATTGTTCGTGATACTGACTTCACACCAAGTCACATCATCGAATTCTACTTGTCATACCCAATTTACATCATCACTGGTGTTTCTGCTTTCTTATATGCAAAAACAAGACTACCTGCTTACCAAGAAGGTTTGTCTCTAATGTATATGGTATCAGTAATTGGTCCTTTCATGATTCTTCCTAATGTTGGTTTGAATGAGTGGGGACACACTTTCTGGTTCATGGAAGAGTTATTTGTTGCACCTCTACACTACGGCTTCGTATTCTTCGGATGGGCTGCTCTAGCGATTATGGGTGTTGTAAATATTGAAGTTGAAGCTTTAACTAAACTACTTAAAAAAGACTTAGCTTAATATAAGCCTAGGTTTTAATAATAATATAGTAGTAAAACTTGTTATCTCCTTGTCTCGCCATCAAATGATGGCGAGATGAAAGTGAGGTAATGATAATAAAAATAATTTTTTGGAGGTAAGCTAATGAGTGCATCTCAATCAGCTGTACGTTCACGCGCTGAAGCTGTACAAGTTTCACGTACGTTGGACTGGATGATTCTATTTACTCTATTCACCGCTGTACTGGGTGGATATCATATTCACTACATGTTAACTGGTGGTGACTGGGATTTTTGGACTGACTGGAAAGATAGACGTTTATGGGTAACTGTAGCGCCAATCGTATCAATCACGTTCCCTGCTGCTGTACAAGCAATGCTGTGGTATCGTTACCGTCTGCCTTTTGGTGCGGTTTGTTGTGTTATCGCTCTAATGTTAGGTGAGTGGATTAACAGATATTTGAACTTCTGGGGTTGGACTTACTTCCCAGTAAACTTCTGTTTTCCTTCTAACTTAGTTCCAGGTGCAATCGTTCTTGATGTTGTGCTAATGTTATCTAGCAGCTTCGTATTGACGGCTGTTATTGGTGGAATGGCTTACGGCTTATTATTCTACCCAGGTAACTGGCCTATTATTGCTCCTTTACACGTACCTGTTGAATACAACGGTATGATGTTTACTCTTGCTGATTTACAAGGTTATCACTACGTACGTACTGGTACTCCTGAGTACATCAGAATGGTAGAGAAAGGAACACTAAGAACATTTGGTAAAGATGTTGCTCCAGTATCTGCATTCTTCTCAGCTTTCGTTTCTATTATCATTTACTTCTTATGGCACTATTTCGGTCGTTGGTTTAATAAAACTGACTTCGTAAGTGGCGAAGGTATCTAATAATAACTATAAGTTGATTAAGTATTTATGCTTTTTCAATAAACGAAAATAAATTTCTCTAGTTTGGAGGAGATATATGAAAACAATAAAAGACAAAATAGCTAAGCTATCATTTGTCGCTTTGCTATTGGCTGTAACATCTGCGATGTTTTACACGCCTACAGCATCTGCACATGGTGAAAAGTCTCAAGCAGCGTTCATGCGTATGCGTACAATTCATTGGTTTGATCTTGATTGGTCAAAAGATGAAGTTGCAATTAACGATACAATGACTATTTCTGGTAAATTCCACGTTTTCGCGGGATGGCCTGAAACTGTTGATAAGCCTGAAGTATCTTTCTTGAACATCGGTATTCCAGGTCCTGTATTTATTCGTGCAGGTTCTTGGATTGGCGGTCAGTTAGTTCCTCGTTCAGTAACACTTGAGCTAGGCGATACTTATGAGTTTAAAGTACTATTAAAAGCACGTCGTCCAGGTGACTGGCACGTTCATACTATGATGAATGTTGAAGGCGGGGGTCCAATCATTGGTCCAGGTAAATGGGTAACTATTACTGGTTCTATGGGTGACTTTGTTAATCCTTTAACTACATTAACTGGTGAAACAATCGATTTAGAAGATTACGCTTTAGATAACGTATACTTCTGGCATGGATTGTGGATGGCTATCGGTGTAGCTTGGATGATGTTCTGGATTAAACGTCCTATGTTCATTCCTCGTCATATTGCTGTTACTTCTGGTAAAGCAGATACTCTTATCAGTGCTGCTGATAAGAAAGTTGCGATTGCATTCGCTGCTGGTACTATAGGCCTAGTTATGGCTTCTATGGGATCTACAAATGAAAAATACCCAATCACTACTCCTTTACAAGCGGGTTTGATGCGTGGTATTAAAGCAATCGAAATGCCTGAAACTTCTGTTGCAGTTAAAGTTGAAGATGCTAGCTACCGTGTTCCTGGTCGTGCTATGCAAATGACTTTAACTATCACTAACAATGGCGATTCAGCTGTTCGTTTAGGTGAGTTCAACACTGCTTCTGTTCGTTTCTTAGATGCTGATGTACTAGAAGATGAGTCAGGTTACCCTGATGATCTTTTAGCTGAAGAAGGCTTAACAGTTTCTGATAACAGCCCTCTAGCTCCAGGTGAGACTAGAACTGTTGAAGTAACTGCTTCTGATGCAGCATGGGAAGTTTACCGTTTAGCTGATTTGATCTATGATCCAGATAGTCGTTTTGCTGGCTTACTATTCTTCTTCGACGAAGATGGTAACCGTCAAATGGTTATGGTAGATGCTCCATTAATTCCAACTTTCATCTAATAATGAATTGAATGCTTAAGTTTTAGAATTTAAGCAGGAATTACAAAGCAAAGAGCCTCTGTTACGCAAGTAGCAGGGGCTTTTTTTTGTCTAAAATTTGGTGTTTGGAAAATAATGCTGTTAATTAGATGGTGTGGAGACGTGCAATAGCCTTAGAGTATTGAAGAAAATTCGATAATATTATTTTGCATATGTTCGTGAGAGACTAAACAGGATATAATTGATAGGTTATATAAAGTCTAATTTAGAATATTATACTGGGAATAAAAGGATGCTGGGTAAGCTCGTAAAATTTGTCGTTGGTAGCCGTAATGATCGGTTAGTCAAAAAGAAAAGTAAAATTGTAAAACTTGTTAATAACTTAGCTGCAGAATATGAGCAATTAACGGATGAGGCACTGAAGGCAAAAACGCAAGAGTTTCATGAGCGATTAGCTCAAGGAGAGTCACTTGATAGCCTGATTCCTGAAGCATTTGCAACCGTTAGAGAAGCATCTTCTCGCGTTTTTAATATGCGTCATTTTGATGTGCAACTGATTGGCGGCATGGTGTTAAATGATGGCAAGATTGCCGAAATGAAAACAGGGGAAGGAAAAACCCTGATGGCAACCTTGGCTGCTTATCTGAATGCATTGCCAGGAAATGGGGTTCATATTGTAACGGTGAATGATTATTTGGCTGCTAGGGATGCGGCTTGGATGGGGCAGTTATATGGTTTTTTAGGCTTAACAACTGGTGTGATTATTAGTGATATTGGGCATGCAGAGCGTAAGCAAGCCTATGCTGCTGATATTACTTATGGAACAAATAATGAGTTTGGGTTTGATTATTTGCGCGATAATATGGCATTTAGTATTGAGCAAAAGGTACAGCGTGGGTTGCACTTTGCTATAGTCGATGAAGTGGATTCCATTTTGATTGATGAGGCTAGAACGCCGCTGATTATTTCAGGCTCAACAGAAGATAGTACGGATATTTATCTTAAAACGAATGAAATAGCACCTCTATTGACTAAGGTTGAAAAGCAAGAGGGTGAAAAGGAAGGTGAGGAGCAAGGTGCAGGTGACTATACGGTTGATGAAAAGTCTAAGCAACTCCACTTGACTGAGGCGGGTCATGCACATATAGAAAACTTATTAGTAGAGCATGGGCTATTAGAGCCAGGGGCAAGTTTGTATGAGCCGGCTAATATAAGGTTAATGCACTATCTAAATGCCTCTTTACGTGCTCATGTTTTATTTCATAAGGATGTTGATTACATTGTTCAAAATAATGAAGTCATTATCGTTGATGAGTTTACAGGGCGCATTATGCCTGGCAGACGGTGGTCTGAGGGTTTGCACCAAGCAATGGAAGCAAAAGAAGGCGTTGAGATTCAAAATGAAAATCAAACTTTAGCATCTATTACTTTTCAGAATTATTTTCGCCTGTATGAAAAATTGTCGGGAATGACAGGGACTGCAGATACCGAAGCTTTTGAGTTAAATAAAATCTATGGTTTAGAGGTCGTTGTGATTCCAACGCACCGACCTATGGCAAGAGAAGATTTAGGTGATCTAATTTATTTGACGGCAAGGGAGAAATACCTTGCCATTACGGAAGATATTAAAGATTGCGTAAAAAGAGGGCAGCCAGTCTTAGTCGGAACAACTTCGGTTGAAAACTCAGAGATTATCTCGAATGTGCTTAAGCAGGCTAAAATAAAACATGAAGTATTAAATGCAAAACAGCATGAGCGTGAGGCGCATATCATTGAACAGGCGGGCATGCCTGGTGCAGTGACGATTGCTACAAATATGGCCGGGCGTGGAACTGATATTGTTTTGGGGGGTAATTTAGACGCGGAAATAGCTAAGCTTGGTGAGGGTGCTGGCGAAGAGGAAATTGCTAAGGTGAGAGCCGCTTGGTTGGAACGTCATGAGCAGGTTAAGGCCAGTGGAGGATTGCATGTGATTGGGTCGGAGCGGCATGAATCACGCCGGATTGATAATCAGTTGCGGGGGCGTTCGGGACGTCAAGGTGATGCTGGCTCTACGCGCTTTTATTTGTCATTGGAAGATGATTTGATGCGGATTTTTGCGTCAGATAGAGTGGCAGGGTTAATGAAAAAATTAGGCATGGAAGATGGCGAGGCGATTGAGCACCCATGGGTAACTCGGTCGATAGAAAATGCGCAGAAAAAAGTTGAAGGGCGAAATTTTGATCAGCGTAAAGAAGTATTAGCTTATGATGATGTGGCTAATGACCAGCGTAAGGTTATTTATGCACATCGTGATGAGTTAATGGCTTCAGAGGATATTAGTGAAATTATTACTGCAATTCGTGCTGATGTCATTAATGATGTTATTACAAAATATATTCCCGCAAAGACTATGGAGGAGCAGTGGGATATACCCGGCTTAGAAGCGCATTTAAAAGATGAGTTTGAATTGGATATTCCTATACAAAAAATGCTGGATGATGATAGTGGTTTGCATGAGGAATTATTAAGGTCAAAAATAATTGATATTGCCGCAAATAAATACGCTGAGAAAGAGCAAGAAATAACTGCTGATGTTATGCGTCATTTTGAGAAGTCTGTGATGCTACAAGTGTTGGATAATAGCTGGAAAGAGCATTTAGCCGCTATGGATAGCTTGCGGCAAGGTATTCATTTTAGAGGGTATGCGCAAAAAGATCCTAAGCAGGAATATAAGCGAGAATCTTTTGAAATGTTTACCGCTTTATTGGATCAAATCAAATATGAAGTCATTGGCATTCTTGCTAAAGTAAAAGTTGCGCAACCGGAAGATGTTGATGTTATAGATGAGCAACGTCAAGCACCTCAGGAAATGCATTTTGAGCATGCGGAAGCCGAAGCTGCTTTAGCAACGCCTAAAGCAGAGGCAGTAGAAGAGAATGAAAGTCAGTTGGACACCCCTTTTGTTCGGGAAACTAAAAAAGTTGGTCGTAATGAGCCTTGCCCATGTGGATCAGGTAAGAAATACAAGCAGTGCCATGGAAAACTATAAGGGCATCGAATTTCGTCATGTCATTTTATTTTTAACTTTATAACGCTTAAAAAGTTTATGCCAAATAATATTTTTCAGAAAAGTAATCCATGCGCAAGCATTACTAACCTTCCTCATTTAGGGCTAAAAAAAGATGATTTTATTGCTGATTTTAAGCGATATTATAGTCATCGATTAGGGCGTGATCAGAACTGTCGTTCTCCTCACTATGCCTATGAGGCGTTATCTTTAGCTATCAGCGATCGTTTGGTTGAGCGTTGGAAAAATACCTATAACACTTACCGGGAAGAAGACTGTAGAAAAGCTTATTATTTATCCATGGAGTTTTTAATGGGACGAACACTGAGTAATGCAATGCTTAATTTAGGGGTGACTGATACGGTTACTGAAGCAATGTATGACTTAGGTTTGGAGATTGAAGAGCTGATTGATAGTGAGCCGGATGCCGGTTTGGGAAATGGGGGATTAGGGCGTTTAGCAGCTTGTTTTATTGATAGTTGTGCGACTTTACAGTTACCGGTGACCGGTTATGGCTTACGGTATGAATATGGCATGTTTACTCAGGTTATTAAAAATGGTGAGCAGGTAGAACGTCCGGATCATTGGTTAAAAAATGGAAATGTTTGGGAAATAGAGCGTCCTGAATATACACATAGAATTAAATTTGGTGGCCATGTTGAAGAGGTTGTTGATGAGCGTGGTGAAAAGCGAAAAAGGTGGGTGGATACGAATGATATTTTAGCTGTTCCATATGATACGCCCATTCCAGGATATCAAAATGGTACTGTCAATACACTACGTTTATGGAAAGCAACGGCAACAGAAGAATTTAATCTTGCTGAATTTAATGCGGGAGATTATGCAGAGTCTGTTGCGGCAAAAAATACGGCAGAAAATATTAGTATGGTGTTGTACCCTAATGATGCCAACGAAAATGGTAAAGCATTGCGTTTGCAACAGCAGTACCTTTTAGCCTCTGCTAGTTTGCAAGATATTGTTGCAAATTGGGTAGGAAGGCATGGTAATGACTTTACGCATTTTGCGGAGAAAAACTGTTTTCAGTTGAATGATACGCATCCAAGTATTGCTGTTGCTGAGTTAATGCGGCTCTTGATGGATATACATGGGCTAAATTGGCAGGAAGCTTGGGGAATTACCCGTAAGACAATGGCTTATACTAATCATACTTTATTACCTGAGGCATTGGAAAAGTGGTCTGTTAGTTTATTTCAACAGTTATTGCCGCGTTTAATGGAGATTATTTTTGATATTAATGCGCATTTCTTGGCAGAAGTTTCAGCACATTGGCCTGGAGATAATGAGCGATTAGCCAGGATGTCTTTAATTGAAGAAGGGCATGGTCAGCAAGTCAGAATGGCTTTTCTTGCTATTGTAGGCAGTTATTCAGTAAATGGCGTAGCTGAGTTGCATTCACAATTACTGCAAGAAGGTTTATTTAAAGATTTTTATGATCTATGGCCGGAAAAATTTAATAATAAAACGAATGGAGTCACACCGCGGCGTTGGCTTGCTGCTTGTAATCCTGAATTAGCAAGCTTTATTACCGAGAAAATTGGCGATAAATGGATTACTGATTTATCAGAATTAAAGAAATTAGAAAAGTTCATTAATGATAAAAAGTTCTGCAAGAAGTGGTATGAATTACAGCAAAATGCGAAACAAAAACTGATTGACTATAAAAAAATAGAGCATGATATTGATTTAAATGTAAATGCATTATTTGATGTGCAGGTTAAACGATTTCATGAATATAAACGTCAGTTACTCAATGTTTTGCATGTTATTCATTTGTATGATCGCATTAAACGTGGTGATACTGAAAATTGGACAGCTCGCTGTGTGCTGATTGGGGGAAAAGCGGCTCCTGGATATTATATGGCTAAGCGTATTATTAAGCTGATTAATAATGTCTCTGAAGTCATCAATAATGACCCTGATGTTGGTGATAAGCTCAAGTTGGTGTTTATGCCTAACTACCGTGTTTCGGCAATGGAGAAAATTTGTCCCGGAGCTGATTTATCAGAACAAATTTCCACCGCTGGTAAAGAGGCATCAGGTACTGGTAATATGAAGTTTATGATGAATGGTGCGTTGACGATTGGTACGCTCGATGGTGCTAATATCGAAATTCGCGAAGAAGTGGGCGATGATAATTTTTTCTTATTCGGTTTAACGGAAAGTGAGGTTGAAGCACTTCGCCCAAACTATCATCCTGAAAGCATTATCGCTGAAGATGAAGATTTACAGCGGGTGATGAACTTATTGGAATGTGGGCATTTTAATCAGTTTGAAACAGGTATTTTTGATGATGTGATTCATTCAATAAAAAGTCCTGATGACCCTTGGATGACAATTGCTGACTTCCGTAGTTTTGTGAATGCGCAGAAGCGTGTAGAGCAGGCTTATCAAGATAAGGAGCGTTGGACGCGGATGAGTATAATGAATACGGCAAATAGTGGTAAGTTTTCTACAGACCGTACGATTCAAAATTATAATGCTGATATTTGGAAGTTAGATTCAGTGCCGGTTAAATAAGGCCTTGTTATTTTCCTGTGTCATGTGATAACAGATAAAGCCCATTGAACATATGTTCTTTGGGCTTTTTTATTATTCTCCACCCAAGAAATTGTGCTGTCGCCATGCTTCATAACTGACAAGCGCAACCGTGTTTGAAAGGTTAATGCTACGATTATTGGCTTGCATCGGGATTCTTAGTTGTTGCTCTGCTGGAATGCTTTGTTGTAGTTCAGTCGGTAAGCCTGACGTTTCAGAACCAAATAATAAGATGTCTCCTGGTTGATAGGCGACCTGATTATAGTGGCGAGTTCCTTTAGTTGTTATGACCCATACTTGCTGTTTAGGCAGGGTTTTTATAAAGTGATTATAGTCACTATGCTGAGTCACATTAGCTAAATCTTGGTAATCCAGTCCAGAGCGGCGTAAACTCTTTTCTTTGAGATCAAATCCTAAAGACCCAATGAGGTGTAAATGACAACCATTGTTGGCAACTAAGCGTATAATGTTGCCGGTATTTTGAGGGATTCTAGGTTCGTACAGTGCGATATTAAACATATAAATATAGATGTTATGCCTTATAAAATTTTATGGATATTATAGAAGCTATTAAAAAATTGAATAATCCAAGATTTGGATCTTTCGGAGAGTTTATTTTTGAATCTCAAAACTCTACTCAAAAAATAGAGAGAAAGCATAGTGAGAATGTAGATTTTATTCTAAATGGTAAAAATATTGATGTGAAATCCACTAGATGTTTTAATAAAAAAGGAATACCCCC
>JALSIU010000072.1 GCA_026989715.1 Methylomonas sp. | reverse complement strand
ATCGAGTCGGCAGATTTAACTTTGGTGAAGGGTGATATATCTAAGGTAACGGAAACAATAGAGCTAAGCACCAATACTATTAGGGTTATTAAGCAAAATTTATTTTGGGCATTTGGGTATAACACGGTCGCTATACCTGTTGCTGCGTTAGGAAGGCTTAATCCAATGGTTGCGTCGGCTGCCATGGCTTTAAGTTCGGTATCGGTAATTGTTAATTCTTTGAGATTGAATAGAAAATAAGGAGCTATGATGGATCATTCAATGCATGGTATGCATGAGATGGTGGCAGCAACTGGGTTTGATTATACGTTGGCATTTATTGCTGGTATGTTAGGGAGTGGTCATTGTTTGGGGATGTGTGGAGCGCTGGTTTCTGGCTATTTTATGAATGTGGGTGGGAAAAAATCATATCTGCCTTATTTTGCATATCAGTTAACGCGAGTGTTTGTTTATGTCTGCATTGGTTTATTGGCAGCTTCTCTCGGCATGGTGCTGGTTTCTGGTGGTGTAGTTGGAAAGTTTCAAAGTATTTTGCAAATGATTATAGGGTCTGTAGTCATTGTTTTAGCTTTGGGGATTTTGGGGTTAATTCCTTGGCAAGGCTCAGTAAAATTATTGCCTATGACTTTGTTGCGGACAGGGTATGCAAAAGCAAGAACTAAAGGGCCTGTTATTGGAGCAATGATTGCAGGTTTTTTAAATGGTTTAATGCCATGTCCATTAACTTTTGCGATGTACGTGGAGGCAACTTCAGCTACAAGTGTTATGGAAGGTGGGGCGCTATTATTAGCTTTTGGTGCGGGTACATTGCCTACGATGCTTTTAATTAGTGTCGCTTTTAAAAATCTGGGTGCAAGTATGCGAGGTTTTATGCTCAAATCAGCAGCAATTGTAATGATTTTTATGGGGGCAAATACTATATATAAAGGGTTAACCTTTTATGTGGAAGGGGACTTTAAGCATCGTACATTTTTACATTTCTTAAAAGAAAAGATTGATGATGGGATTGTATTGATGAGTGAGATGATGGGGTATATTAATGCAATGATGAGCCACATTCAGGACATGTGATGAGGCAAGCTGATTTGGTTGTGTTGGTAAATGCGGCACAACAGTTAGAGTCCACAAATGTGGCAACTTCAATTAGCCATATTATAGGGATGCCAATTGAAAAAGCGATGTCTGCTTTACCTGGGCATTGGTCTAATATTGTTTCCAGAATTACCAAGAAAGCACTAGAAAAAGCATTGGATGCGGCACTATTTTCTATCAAAAAAAAATCATCTCAACCCAAAAACAAAATACATAGTTTCTTTGTGGGGCTAAGTGGTGCGATTGGGGGATCATTTGGCATTGCGGCTTTAGCTGTTGAATTACCAGTATCTGCAACCATTATGCTAAGGTCAATTGCTGATATAGCGTTAAGCTATGGTGAAGATTTAGAGACGTTAGATACTAAAATGGCATGTTTGACTGTTTTTGCATTAAGTGGCGGCGGGGCTGTTAAAAAAGCTGAAGCTGCAGATACAAGTTATTACGCGGTTAGGTCTTTTTTAACTAAAGCATTAGGCGATACCGCAAACCATATTGCTGTTCATGGGTTTTCTAAGGAGGGGGCGCCAGTGTTGGTTAAATTACTTAATGCTGTCTCTATTCGGTTTTCAATCCCTGTTTCAGGTAAGTTGGCGGCTCAAAGTTTGCCTGTGATAGGAGCTGTTAGTGGGGCTTCTGTTAATTGGTTGTTTATACGACATTACCAAAAGATGGCCAAGGCACACTTTGCAATTCGTCGCTTAGAAAGAGAATATGGAGAGCAAGAATTGGAGAGAAACTATAGAAAAATTGTAAAAAATAAAATTACAATAAAAATTCAAAACAATGGCAAGTAGAGAATGTGTTTTAGGAATGTGTATGGAATAACTTCCCGAAATTATAACGTAGGATTTTTGTTTCAGGTGGAATGGTCTCAAGAGGCGCATAGCAAGCTACGCAACGAATGAGGTCGTTCCATCTGGAGCAAAAAGACAAGTTAGAAATCGGGAAGTTGTTTTATGCACGTTCCTTAGTAAGGAAATAAATTAAATGCTAATGGACTGAATTATAGATACTTAGATTGGCTTTTGAGTGTTAAATAAAATGATGTAAATTTCAAGATGGAAAAAAATCAAAAACACAATCATTTCATTGTGGTGGATGAGAGTGAGCAAAAAATAAATATATGGGTTCCTTCGTTATTTAATGATAAGGAGAGAGCTGCTATTTTGAAGATAATCTTACTAAAAAGAGCGGCAATTAAAGAGGTACGGGTTGATTCGGAAAAAAATTCAGTAAATATTTGGTTTGATTCTAAACAGCTATCGAAAAACGACTTGTTTAAGGTGCTAAGTGTTGTTTTGGCTAATTTCTCAGAAAAACCAAGTAAAAAAGACAAAAAAAATCAAACATCCGTAGCAAAACATGATGGGGTTATTCGGCGGGTAGAGTTTTTAGTTGATGGGATGAGTTGTCCGTCTTGTGCTTTATATATAGAAATAACTTTGAATAGAGATAAAAGAGTTCTGAATGCCAGAGTGGATTACAAATCTAAGAAAGGGGTTGTTGTTGGGTTTCTAGCATTGAATGAAATATGTGCAATGGTTAATGGGCATGGGTATAAAGCTTTCGCTGGGTAAAAGTGTAAAAATAGATGGTGAAGAAAGGTATTTTAATGAGTGACAGTCGAATTATAGAATTAGAAATAAAGGTGGCTTATCAGGATGATTTATTGCAGACCTTAAATGATGTGGTATCAGATCAACAAAGACAATTAATCCGTTTAGAGGAAATGTGTAGGTTGCTGGGGCAAAGGATTAAAAACATATCTGAGTCGAGTGGGATTAACCAGGGCAGTGAGCAGCCACCCCATTATTAAATTAATAATATGTGATGTTATATGCAGTTGTATTAAATAACCATGGTTTACTTGTTGTATCTAAGCTAGAGTTAAAAGAAAGAAATTTGGGTGGTAAAGATGGATACAATAATTATTGCAGGTAGGAAATACAATGAGAGTAGTATTTTAAATGAGAAAGAAGAGTATATACGAATTGAAGCGGTAGATATGTGTTTTGCACTAACTGTTTTGACGGGTGATAAGTCGGCAGTCGTGCGAGCTGCAGTAGCAAGAAAAAAAGTGGGTCATGATATTTTGGTGGCTGATGATTGTTGGCGAGTTAGAGCAACAGTCGCTAAATATACTGATGACCCAGCATATTTAAAAAAACTTGCAAGTGACGAAAATGAATTTGTACGTTTTATAGTTGTAAAAAAAGGGTATTGTTTAGATGTTCTTAAACATGATTCTGATGAAGAGATTGCTTCTACTGCGAGATACTTGCTAGAAAATGTAGGGTTTGCATAGTTCTTGGTGAATTGGTTGGCCTCTTATTATTATCAGCAATGCTTTATTAGAAAAATAAAGCCTTGACGGTTGAGTGGAATGCTGTAGAATGCGCTGTTCTTCCGGAGTTGATGTTGATTCCGAAAGGACGCAGGAAGCGGAGAGAGTGGGTTTTTTAGGGGTTGAAACAAATAACGTGGTTATTTAATTTTAAACTTCTGGAAAATAAACTTTGACAAAAGGAAGCGAGAGGTTATAATGGTCGGCTCTTCGGGGTTGATTGATTTAGCTTCCGAAGCAGTTTTCAGGATGAGGGTTGTTGGTTTATTTGGGTGGTTGGATTTGTTTCTGGCTTCTCACTAAAAACTAAATTAAAAAGGATGTTGACAACGGGTTTTGACTCTGTATAATAGTCGAACTCAACAGGGCTTCGGTTCTGACCGGTTTATCCGGTACGAAGGTTTAACCTTCCGCTCTTTAAAAATTTAATCGAAATAATTTGTGTGGGTACTTGTGCTGGATATTTTAAGCTGTAGTAAAAAATATTCGACACGATATTCATGTAAAACACTAAAGATGAACTTCTTCGGAAGTGAATCTGTAATACGTCAATAAGTAAATCTTTTAGGGTTATCGCTCTAAGAGTTGTCGAGCCAAGATTGGATACTAATCTTATTTAGTATCAACTGTAATTAAACTGAAGAGTTTGATCATGGCTCAGATTGAACGCTGGCGGTATGCTTAACACATGCAAGTCGAACGGTAACATTGGAGCTTGCTCCAGATGACGAGTGGCGGACGGGTGAGTAATGCATAGGAATCTGCCTAGTAGTGGGGGACAACATGTGGAAACGCATGCTAATACCGCATACGCCCTACGGGGGAAAGGGGGGGATCTTCGGACCTCTCGCTATTAGATGAGCCTATGTTAGATTAGCTAGTTGGTGAGGTAATGGCTCACCAAGGCGACGATCTATAGCTGGTCTGAGAGGATGATCAGCCACACTGGGACTGAGACACGGCCCAGACTCCTACGGGAGGCAGCAGTGGGGAATATTGGACAATGGGCGAAAGCCTGATCCAGCAATACCGCGTGTGTGAAGAAGGCCTGAGGGTTGTAAAGCACTTTCAATTGGGAGGAATACCTGCTGAGATAATATCAGGCAGATTGACATTACCTTTAGAAGAAGCACCGGCTAACTCCGTGCCAGCAGCCGCGGTAATACGGAGGGTGCAAGCGTTAATCGGAATTACTGGGCGTAAAGCGTACGTAGGCGGTTAGTTAAGTTAGATGTGAAAGCCCCGGGCTTAACCTGGGAACTGCATTTAAAACTGGCTAACTAGAGTTAAGTAGAGGGGAGTGGAATTTCAGGTGTAGCGGTGAAATGCGTAGAGATCTGAAGGAACACCAGTGGCGAAGGCGACTCCCTGGACTTGAACTGACGCTGAGGTACGAAAGCGTGGGTAGCAAACGGGATTAGATACCCCGGTAGTCCACGCCGTAAACGATGTCAACTAACTGTTGGGACCTTTTAGGTCTTAGTGGTGGAGCTAACGTATTAAGTTGACCGCCTGGGGAGTACGGCCGCAAGGCTAAAACTCAAATGAATTGACGGGGGCCCGCACAAGCGGTGGAGCATGTGGTTTAATTCGA
>JALSIU010000071.1 GCA_026989715.1 Methylomonas sp. | reverse complement strand
AAAGTTTGTTAAGTCTATTTCATAAAGAAGTCTCCGGCGGAGAGCGTTTTTTTCAATTATTGAAAACATTGGCACAAAATCCTGCACAAAATAAACAGATATTACAATTAATGTATCTTTGTTTGGCACTTGGGTTTGAAGGCAGATACCGCATTGTTGAAGGTGGTAAACGCAAGCTGGCAGATATTCGTGAATGGTTGTTTCAAATTTTACAGCAAGAGCAGGGCGCAAGCACGGTGGTGTTATCGCCGCATTGGGAGGGTGTAGTAGACCGGCAAAATCCATTGGCTGAATTGGTGCCTATCTGGGTGTTTGGTGCGGTTGCCGCCGGATTGTTAGCCATTCTGTTTAGTACTTTTTTATACCGGCTGAATCAAGATTCAGATCCGGTCTTTAAACAGGTATTTGCTATCAACCCACCTGATGTTGTGGTGACGCAAGCTGATGACGAAGTTCCTGAACCGCCTGAGCAGACATTGACGCTTTCCATGTTGCTTGCTGATAACATTGCACAAAATGAGCTTAAAATTACGGAGTTGGTACAGCGCAGTACCATCACGATTAGGGGGGATAATTTATTTGCTTCAGGTAGTGCTAGCGTCAAGCAATCCCTCAAGCCTTTATTATACAAAATTGCAGAAGCTTTAAATCAGTTGCCTGGTGAGGTGTTGGTAACAGGGCATTCAGATAATGTGCCGATTAGAAGTACGCGTTATCCGTCAAATTGGCATTTATCTAAAGCGCGGGCAGATGCGGTTGCCAAGATTATTAAACAAAATTTGGCGAACCCTGATAGAGTTTTAGTGGAGGGACGCTCAGATTTAGATCCTATTGCATCCAATAAAACACGAGCAGGACGTGCTAAAAATCGCCGAGTTGAGATTACGCTGTTGAAATAGTATGCGCATTGCGCCAATAACAAGTCGCTAGTGAAGGTCACGGGAAAAGCAAAGTATGAAAGCAATCATTAATTTTTTTAAACAGCGCTGGGTGGTCACTTTTTTAGGGCTGGTTGCTGTCAGTTTGTTGATTTGGTTTATCGGTCCTTTATTTGCTTTTGCAGGCAATGCGCCTTTAGAGGCTGAAACAAACCGCTGGTACTTGATTGGCTTGTGTTTTATTGTTTGGGCTGGGGGGCAAATTTGGAAATATTTAAAGGTAAAAAAGCAAAATAATCAGATTTTAGGGGCTATGTTAGGCGAGCAAACGCCTACGCTCAGCGCGGATGAACAAGCCTCACAAGATGAACAGGAAACGCTGGCAAAGGGCATGCAAGAGGCACTGAATGCCTTAAAAACAGCGAGTTTAGGCGGGGGAGCAAAGAAAAGATTTTTATATCAATTGCCTTGGTATATTATCATCGGCCCACCCGGTGCCGGTAAAACCACGCTCCTCAAAAATTCTAATTTAAAATTTCCCTTATCCGACAACTTTGGTAACGATGCTGTGCGGGGTGTCGGGGGGACACGTAATTGTGATTGGTGGTTTGCGGAAGACGCGGTTTTGCTTGATACGGCAGGTCGCTATACTACTCAAGATAGCCATGAGCCTGTTGACCAGGCGGCTTGGCTTAGTTTTTTAAGCCTATTGAAAAAAAATCGTAGTCGGCGGCCGATTAATGGTGTCATTATTGCCGTTAGTATCGCTGATTTATTGCAACAAGATAAAGAACAATGCTTAGCACAAGCGCGTGCGCTGCGTGCGCGTATTCAAGAACTGCACGAACAATTCAATATTCGTTTTCCTATTTATTTGCTGTTTACCAAGTGCGACCTACTTTCTGGGTTTATGGAGTATTTTGATGACCTTGATAAGGAGAAAATTGCTCAAGTTTGGGGAATGACGTTCAAGCTGGATGAGACGGATAAACCTGATATTGTGGCACAATTTCGGTGTGAATTTGAGTTGTTGCAACAGCAATTGCAACAGCAGTTAATTGATAAATTAGAACGGGAGCGTGGGGCGGAGCGTCGTAATTTGATTTATACCTTCCCACAACAATTTGGTGCTTTGGGTGAGTTAATTGCCCCTTTTCTGAACGAGCTGTTTCAAGAAAGTCGCTATACGCATGAGCCGATGTTCCGAGGTGTCTATTTTACGAGTGCGACGCAAGAAGGAACGCCTATTGACCGCATTATGGGCTCATTAGCCGGTAGTTTTGGTTTAGGGGGGCAGGCTGGTGCGATGAGCCCTCGTCAAGGTAAAAGCTATTTTATTAATAGCTTATTGCGCAAGCTTATTTTTGCAGAATCCGGTTTGGCAGGGGTTAATTTAAGTATTGAGAAAAAGCAACGCTGGTTTCAGAAAGGGACATTTATAGCAATTGCTGTGCTAACAGGGTTGGTTTCGTTTGCGTGGGTAAGCAGTTATTTTAATAACGAAACTTATATCAAAGAAGTGGCTACACAGGCGGTTGCGGTAGAAAAGGCAGTGAGCGAAATTAATCCCGATGAGACTGACCCTTTGGTTTTGTTGGCTATTTTAGATAAAGTTCGTGCACTGCCGGGCGGCTATGCAGCACAACAACAGGGAATATCTTGGTCGCTGGGCTTTGGTTTATATCAAGGAGACAAATTAGGCAGTGCAGAAGTGATGTTATATCGCAGATTGCTGGAAGAAAGTTACTTGCCTCGTATGATGCACCGCTTAGAGCAACAGTTGCAAACTAACACCGATAATAGTGACTACCTTTATGAGGCGTTAAAAGTTTATTTGATGTTAGCCAGTTCAGAGCACTATGATGCCGATGCGATTGCGGATTGGTTTAAATTATATTGGAAATATAATTTGCCGATAGAAGTCAGCACTGAGCAACGTGCCGCTTTAAATTTGCACCTAGATACTTTGCTTGCAGTACGGCCGAATCCGTTGCCTAGACCATTAAATAAAGCCTTGATTGCACAGACGCAACAAATATTACGTGATACTCCGATTGCACAACGCGTTTATGCGCACGCAAAATTAGAGCTTAATAAAAATAAATTGCCTGATTATCGAGTCAGTGAAAAAGCCGGGCGTGATGCCGCCGTGATTTTATCAAGCAAAAGCGGCCGCTCATTGGCAAGTGGCGTGCCTTCTTTGTTTACCTGTGCAGGATATAAAGAGGTTTTTTTGCCAAATTATAGCCACTTTATTAAACAGCAAGCGGCAGATAGCTGGATATTTGGTATTAAGCAGAAACAAACCGCTTTGTCAGATGCGGAAGTAGAGACATTACGCACAGAGGTTTTGAGGCTGTATTTAGATGATTATATCCGGCATTGGGATGATTTATTGGCAGATATTCAAATTAAGCCTTTTACAAATCAAACTCAAATGGTCGAAATCCTCAATATTATAGGGGGGGAGCAGTCACCGATTAAATTATTTCTAAGCTCCGTTGTCGCAGAAACCAGTATGCGATGCTTACACCCTGATGCTGAGGACTCACTATTAACGCAAGCAAGCGATAAGTTAGACTCAGCAAGGTCTGCGCTGGATAGAATTATGCGCACAACACCTGAAACGCAAGGGGCGACTACGACTGCAAATGACCCTACGCATCGAGTCAAACAGCATTTTGCCCGTTTAAATGCCTTGCTTGCCTCAGAAAATGGCCTGCCCCCGCCATTAGATAGAAGTTTAGCTACCCTGAATGAGTTATATGTGTATCTTAATTCATTGGTCAATGCAGGCGGGGAAGTTGCTATCGGGCAGCGTAGAGAAACTATGCGTATTATTGAAAAAGTACGTTTAGAAGGTAAGCGCAACCCCTTTCCGGTCAATAATATGATAGGGAAAATTGCCGGCAGTAGCTCCAATTTGGTGAGTGGCGGCGTTAAAAAACATTTAAATGCCATGTGGCGCGCCGATGTATTGCCTTTTTGTCGGCAAGCGATTCAAGGACTATATCCTGTGGGCAAAAAATCTCGAGAAATTACCTTTGAAGATTTTACCTATTTCTTCGGTCCTAAAGGGCTAATGGATGAATTTTTTAATAAATACCTTGCCGCTTCTGTAGAGAAAGGTAGCAAAAATTGGCGTTGGAATAGCCAAGGCAAAGGGGATGCAGGTATTTCAAGTGTCGCTTTGAAGCAGTTTCAGCGGGCGGAAAATATTAAAAACACCTTTTTTCGTTTGGGTAGGCAATCGCCTGCCATTCGTTTTAAGCTTAAGCCCATTTCGATGAGTTCATCTATCGTACAGTTCACGATGGACGTTGACGGTCAGATATTAACTTACGCTCATGGACCGGTACGGCCTGTTGCCATGAAGTGGCCGGGACCCAATAACTCCGGGCAAGTGCGTATTCAGATGTTGCCACCTAAGCAAGGATACTCGGGGATTTCTAAAGATGGGCCCTGGGCTATCTTTAGGATTTTTGATGAAGCGGATATTACGCGTACATCTAATCCGGCTATTTTTATTATGACCTTTAAAATCCAAGGGCGAGAAGCAAAATTTGAATTACAAGCGAGTAGTGCTGTGAACCCTTTTCAATCAACTGACTTAAAATCATTCCGATGCCTATCGAACCTATAATAAATGGATACTACGGTAAAGTATCTACTCATGGCGATTTTGTAAGTAGAGGCTTGCCGGGCAGTTTTGTTGACCCGTGGGATGCTTGGCTACAAGAGGCGGTTATCAGTAGCCGCCGGCAACTGCAAGATGATTGGTTAAATTGTTATTTAACAGGCCCTATCTATCGCTTTGTCTTAGCCCCCGGGATTTGTGGTGAGAATGGTTGGATGGGGGTTCTGATGCCGAGTGTTGACCGAGTGGGGCGGTATTATCCGATGACAATAGCGACCATGAATCGACACAATATCAATCCGTTTGCCATATTGCAACGTGAAGAGACTTGGTTTGCGGAAGTAGAGACCTTGGCTTTGTCAAGCTTAGCGGATGATTTTAGTATGGACTTATTTAACCAACAATTGAATAAACTAAAAACACAGATGATGGCTAATGATTGTCCAGTGCAAGGAGGCGGGGGAAAAATTAGCAAGCAGGCAACTTATAATGCCTGGCAACGATCGATGCAAGAGCATCAAAGTATTAATGAGATACTGCCTTGTTTC
>JALSIU010000070.1 GCA_026989715.1 Methylomonas sp. | reverse complement strand
ATCAAGTTGCCAAAAGCGTAAAGCCTTTATGCCTTTGGCAAAGTAACGCCTTCTTGCCCTTGGTATTTTCCGCCTCTATCTTTATAAGAGGTTGCACAAACCTCATCACCACTAAAAAACAGCATCTGTGCCACCCCTTCATTGGCATATATTTTTGCCGGTAAAGGGGTAGTATTAGAGAACTCCAAGGTAACATGCCCTTCCCATTCAGGCTCTAACGGTGTGACATTAACAATAATACCACAACGCGCATAGGTTGACTTACCTAAGCAAATCGTAAGAACTTCCCGAGGAATACGAAAATATTCAACAGTACGCGCTAATGCAAATGAATTCGGTGGAATAATGCAGACATCAGACTGTACATCAACAAAGCTATGCTCGCTAAAGGCTTTCGGGTCAACTATCGCTGAATTGATATTGGTAAAAATTTTAAACTCATTTGAGCAACGTACATCATAACCATAGCTAGATGTGCCATACGAAATTACTTTACCTTGTTCAGAATGCCTCACCTGCCCCGCTTCAAAAGGTGAAATCATCCCTTGCTCTTCAGCCATACGCCGAATCCATCTATCTGATTTTATACTCATACTTTTATTGCTTATTAATTTAGTCAAATAGTGTGATTTTATCTTAAAATCAGGTGTTTTGAATCACAATCTTAGGAAATTTACTACTGAAGTCCTTACTTTTTAAAGCCAATTTAGCGGACATCTTGCGTGCTATCTCTTTATAAATATTGGCAGCACGACTATCAGGGTCAGCAACAACAGTAGGCCGGCCACAATCTGCGAACTCACGAATATGCATATCTAGCGGCAAACTACCTAACAATTCAATGTTATTTTTCTCTGCCATGGCCGCACCGCCCCCTGTCCCAAAAATAGCCTCTTCATGTCCACATTCACTACAAATATGCATGCTCATATTTTCAACTACCCCTAATACAGGAACATTGACCTTCTCAAACATACCTAAGCCACGCTGAGCATCAATCAAAGCAATATCTTGAGGGGTTGTTACAATTACCGCCCCACTCACAGGAATCTGCTGTGATAATGTCAATTGAATATCTCCCGTACCAGGTGGCAAATCAACAATCAGATAATCGACATCCGCCCAGTTAGTATCATTCAAAAGTTGCTGTAAAGCATTAGTCACCATTGGGCCACGCCAAATCATCGGCTGGTCAGGCTCTATCAAATAACCGATGGAAATGGTTTGAATCCCATAAGACACTTTAGGCATCATGGTTTTATTATCTTGGCTTTCAGGGTAACCCGATAAGCCCAGCATAGTCGGAATACTAGGCCCATAAATATCAGCATCCAAAATACCTACCGTTGCCCCTTCTGCTGCCAGTGCCAAGGCTAGATTAACAGATGTTGTCGATTTACCCACTCCGCCTTTTCCCGAGGCAATAGCAATAATATTTTTAATATTAGCAATGGGCTTTAAGGTATTTTGTACACCATGCGTAACAATATTAACGCCAATATTAACCTTAACGGAAGTTATACCATCTAATGCACTAATCTTTTCTGTAATTTGTCGCTCAAAGCCCTCTATAAAACTTTTTGCAGGATAACCTAACTCTAAATCAACCTCTACATGCGCCCCATCAACTATAATCTTTTTTACTGAACGCGCACTTACCAAATCAGTTTCACTATTTGGGTCAATAATATTTTTTAATAAATTTTCTATATCTGCTTTGTCAATCATGGATATATCAGTTCCGTAATATGTTAAATTTGAAAAATAAACCTAATAACCAAGTATTTTACTAGGTTATTGTGCAGTATTCTAGTATATAAGCACACAAGCTATTTTTGGTCGAAATATTGCTCTATTTTATGCCATAATAAACGACATTTTTAGCCTTAAGGCTCATAATTTCCTCAGCCCTTAATTATTTCGAGTTAAACGTCCTTTTTATGTCAGATAGAAAAATCCTTATTACCAGTGCCCTACCCTATGCCAATGGCCCTATCCACTTAGGTCATCTAGTTGAATATATACAAACTGACATTTGGTCCCGCTTCCAAAAACAACGAGGCAATCAATGCTATTACATCTGCGCTGATGATGCACATGGTACCCCCATTATGCTCAAAGCAGATCGTGAAGGTATTAACCCTGAAGAACTGATTGCCCAAGTCAGCAAAGAACACTTAGCCGACTTTACCGACTTCGGCATTGAATTTGATAATTACCACAGCACTCACTCAACAGAAAATCAGCATTTTTCCAGCTTAATCTACCAACGCTTAAAAGAAGCAGGGCACATCACCTCACGCAGCATTACTCAAGCGTATGACCCTGTGAAAGAAATGTTTTTACCAGACCGGTTTATCAAAGGCGACTGCCCTAAATGTGACGCTAAAGAACAATATGGTGATAACTGCGAAGTATGTGGTGCTACTTACGCTCCTACTGATTTAAAAAATGCGGTCTCTGCCATCTCAGGTGAAAAGCCCATCGAAAAAGATTCCGAGCATTATTTTTTCAAACTCGCCGATTTTAATGCCATGCTAAAGACTTGGACGACAACTGAGGGTCACCTGCAACCGGAAGTCAGTAATAAGTTAGCAGAATGGCTAGAAAGCGGCTTACATGAATGGGATATATCACGTGATGCACCTTATTTCGGTTTTGAAATACCAGATGCTCCAGGTAAGTATTTTTATGTTTGGTTAGATGCCCCTATTGGTTATATGGCCAGCTTTAAAAACTTATGCTCTAAACAAAATATAGATTTCGATGAATATTGGGCAAAAGAGAGCACTACCGAACTGTACCATTTTATCGGTAAAGATATTATTTATTTCCATGCCTTATTTTGGCCCGCTATGTTAAATGGCGCCAATTTTAGAACGCCAAATGCCATTTTTGCCCATGGATTCCTAACGGTTAATGGCGAAAAAATGTCTAAATCACGCGGCACTTTTATTAAAGCACGCACCTACTTAGACCATTTAAACCCTGAATATTTACGCTATTACTTTGCCGCCAAACTCAGCGCAGGTGTTGATGATATAGATTTAAACTTTGAAGATTTCAGCCAACGCGTTAACTCAGATTTAGTCGGAAAAGTGGTTAATATTGCCAGCCGTTGTAGCGGGTTTATAAAAAAACGCTTTGATGGGCAACTATCAAATCACTGCTCTGAACTGGAACTATTCAACGAATTTACAGACAATAGCGATACCATCGCAGCTCTCTATGAGTCACGTGAATATGGCAAAGCAATGCGTGAAATTATGGCTTTAGCCGACAAAGCTAACCAGTATATAGATGAGAAAAAACCTTGGCTTATCGCAAAAGAAACCGGCAAAGATCAAGAATTACATGATATTTGCTCTATGGGCATCAATTTATTTCGCTTATTAGTCGCTTATTTAAAGCCCGTGCTACCTCAGCTAGCCACTGAAAGCGAAACTTTCTTAAATATACCCGCGCAACCTTGGCCTAATACTGCTAAACCACTCACAAATCACGCAATCAAGCCTTTTAAAGCTTTAATGACTCGCGTAGAAGAACCTAAAATTACGGCCATTATAGAAAGCTCTAAAGCTAATCTAGAAAAAATAGCAACAACACCTGCGGCCAAAAAATTTGAACCTATTGCCAATGAAATTGAATTTGATGATTTTGCCAAAATTGATTTACGTATTGCAAAAATAGTTAAAGCAGAGCATGTCACAGGAGCGAACAAACTATTACAGCTCACGGTCGATATTGGTGATGAAACTCGCAATGTTTTTGCCGGTATAAAATCAGCCTATAAACCAGAAGACTTAGAAGGTAAACTAACGGTTGTCGTTGCTAATTTAAAACCTCGTAAAATGAAATTCGGCATATCGGAAGGTATGGTACTGGCAGCCGGCCCTGGCGGTGAAGATTTATGGATATTACATCCTGATGCTGGTGCCACTGCAGGTATGCGAGTCAAATAGATTTTCAGCAACCTTAATTCTTAATCTTACAAGCATAAAAAAGGCCTACAAAGTAGGCCTTTTCTGTATCACGTCATTTAAAAACTTACGCTTCTAATTCAGCAAGACGATTTTCCAATAGCTCTTCTAAAGAAATAAGTGCTTTTTCAAAACCTTTGATTCCTTCCTCAAGTTTCTCAGTTGCCATTCTGTTTTCGGCATGCATTTTATCAAAAGTTGCTTTATCAACATTGATTTCTGCAATATCCATTGCTTCTGCTTTAACAGGATCTAACTTACGTGGTAACTCACCTTCAGTTTCTTGCAATTGCGCTAATAATGCAGGAGCAATGGTTAATAAATCACAACCAGCCAATTCGGTAATCTCACCTAAATTACGGAAACTTGCCCCCATCACTTCAGTTGTAAAACCAAATTTTTTGTAATAGTTATAAATTTCAGTAACCGACATAACACCTGGATCTTCTGCAGGTTCATAAGAATCACGACCGGTATCTTTTTTGTACCAATCTAAAATACGACCGACAAAAGGCGAAATTAAAGTGATGCCATTTTCAGCACAAGCAATCGCTTGATGCAAACCAAATACCAATGTTAAGTTAGTATGAATTTTTTCTTTTTCTAAAATCGCAGCGGCTTGAATACCTTCCCATGTTGCCGCAACTTTAATAAGAATGCGGTCACGATTGATACCCGCGGCTTCATACTGTGCAATTAAATCACGACCTTTTGCAACCGTTGCATCAGTATCATAAGACAGACGCGCATCAACTTCTGTTGACACACGACCTGGTACGATTTCTAATATTTTTAAACCAAAAGAAACTGCCAAGCGATCAAATGCAAGCGCGGCAACTTCAGTCGCCGATGCCCCCGCACCTAATGTTTCACGCGCAGCTTTCAGTGTATCATCAACAATACCTTGATATTGTGGCATTTGTGCCGCTGCAGTAATTAAAGAAGGGTTGGTTGTTGCATCACGTGGTGTATATTTTTCAATTGCACCGATATCACCTGTATCAGCAACCGCAACTGTTACTGCTTTTAGTTGATCTAATAAATTAGCCATATAATAGATACCTTTAATTAATGATAAATAAAAAATAAAAACT
>JALSIU010000069.1 GCA_026989715.1 Methylomonas sp. | reverse complement strand
CGCACGGTATTACCCTTCGCTGGCTTCTGCTTATTTAAGCATCGGACGACGCTTTGATGCGCTGACAGTGTATGCTTTATACGGAGTCTCTCACTCCTTTCAAAAAAAAGTGGATATTCCACCGCCTGTTATTGCACTGCCTATCTTCCAAGAAGCATGGAGTAACTTAGATAAATTAGCCAATCAAAATGGTCAAAATGAGCAATCCCTATCTTTAGGCTTACGCTGGGATTTTTATACCAACGTCGCGTTTAAAGTGCAATGGTCTCATTATTGGATGGGTACCGCTCAAGGTGCTAGGTCATGGGCTCCCCCCTATTACCCTAGCAATGTACCATACAATATTAATGTTTGGTCTGTTGGCCTCGACTTTATATTTTAGACGATGAAAAACTTCATTCTAGGTTGTTTTCTCTTTTGTCTAGCATCGCAAGCCATTGCGGAAATTGCCGTGATTACTAATGTGCAAAATAACCAAGTGCCATTAACACGACTACAAGTTCAAGATATTTTCATGGGACGGATGCGAGCCTTTCCCAATGGTCAATTTGCAACAACCTATGACCAAACAACATTACGTGACGACTTTTATCAACAACTGACTCAGCGCCCCATTGCGCAAATCAATGCCTATTGGGCACGCCTGATGTTCAGTGGCCAAACCTCCCCCCCTATCAAACTCACTGACGACCAAAGTGTGATTAAAGCGATTCAAGAAAATATAGGTGCTATTGGCTATATAAACAAAAAAAATGCAAGCCACCAAGCGATACGTATTTTATTCATTTTAAAATAGCATCATGCAACAATACTTAACCCCTCTTATAAAAAAAGCTATTTTATATCCCTTCATTAGCTGTTTTTTATGCCTCGTGCATACTGTACAGGCAAGCGAATGGTCCATCAAAGGCTTTGGCTCTTTATCGATTGTCGGTACAGATACTAATGCAATAGGCTTTTATCGTGACCGTTCGCAAACCAAAAGCGTCACTAACGCTTGGGGTATTGCCCCTGACTCCCGTTTTGGCTTACAACTTGATGTCAACTTTAATGAGACACTGCAAATGACGACGCAATGGATTGCGCGTAACCATGCCGGAGATTTTTTCGAACAAAACCTAGAACTGGCATTTATGCGCTGGCATGCATCCAATAGCCTTAATATAAGGGCAGGACGCATGGGAACCGATGTTTTTTTGGCATCAGATTACCGTAATATAAGCTATGCCTACCCATGGATGCGCCCCCCACATGAGTTTTATGGTACGATTCCTGTTTATCACTATGACGGCATTGATCTCATTAAACGTTATGCCATTTATAATGGCTATTTAACAGCAAAAATATTTGCAGGATTCTCTAGCAACCAATTAATATCAAATCCCGGCAATAAATTATTTGATTTCAATGCGCCCATTGTCGGTGGTAACTTAACGTATGAGCATCGTTATTGGCGTACAAAATTAAGCTACGTGTTTGTACACCCCGTCACTGATACGCCAGGTTTTGACGCAGGCTCTAAAATACTCAATAATACTCTGGTTAATTTAGCCCTACCGGGCATTAATAAACTGACTCCCTATTTGACCACTAAAAATACTAATATGCATTTTATTTCCTTAGGGGGCGCTTATGATAACGGCGTTTGGTTGGCACAAGCAGAAGCGGCCTATTTACATAGCGATTCACCGCTATTTCCAGCGCAAACCAGCGCTTACCTCAGTATCGGGAGGCGTTTTGACACGATCACTTTATATACCTTATTGGGTATAGCGCATAGCTTTGCAAACTATATTGATGTTCCGGAAGCTAGATTACCCAACCCAGAATTTCAACAGATTCATGAGTTGGTTGATACATTTATTAACCAAAATGGCATTAACGAGCAGTCTATTTCTTTAGGTGTACGTTGGGATGTTTATACCAATATTGCTATAAAAGCACAGTGGAGTCACTTTTGGATCGGCAAAAATGGCGCGCAACTCTGGCAAAAATTTGGTACAACGCCAACCCCTAATAAAGTTAACGTCTGGTCCTTTGGCTTTGACTTTATTTTCTAAGCTAAATAACACTCATAATATATGCTATCAAAACATCTACATCATAAATTAGTTATTTATAGCTTCTGTTCGGCTATTGTTATCGCTGGGGTTGCTATCAGTCTTACATTTATAAGCGAATTTAATCGTTCTCAAAAAAATGCCGTCATCACCATTAAGCAACTGATGGATACCGTGGAAAAAACCGCCGCCATCGCTGCTTACTCACGCGATCAAATTGTTGCCACTGATGTGATTGAAGGCTTATTACGTAATGATATTGTCTTTAGTGCCGCCATTAGTGATGATAAAACGGTACTCGTCCAAAAACGCAAACCCATACCTATTGAAAATAGTACGCAACTGACACGCCCTTTATATTCTCCCTTTAATCATCAGCAATTAGTAGGGCAGCTCAGCATTAATATCAATACACAGTTTAACCTTTCGGAGGCCAGGTATGCAGCTTATGCCAGTGCCATTAATGCCTTACTCCTGATAACAGCAACCACCATCATATTATTAATCTTGGTTCGCTCTAATATATCACAACCCTTATTAATGGTTTCTAATACGACACACGAAATCAAGGCCGACAAGAAAAAACGCATTCCAAAACTAAAAAACCACCAACATAATGAACTGGGACGGCTGATTGATGATATTAATGATTTATTAAAAAAACAGGAAATAAAGTTCAAACAAGAAAAAATTCTAAGAAAATCCATGCAACATATGGAGCAGCAATTGCGCCATATTTTTGATTCCAGTAGTGCCGGCTTATTTCTGCTCAATACCGCCGGCCAATTAATCAATTACAACTCAACCTTACTCAAAATATTGCATTGTACAGAAAAGCCCGCGCTCACATTTACCAACAAAGACTTTGCCACACTTTTTATTAAAGAAGAAAAAGCATTCCAACTCATGCTGAGTAACGCTCTTCGCTCAAACGACTTACAAGCACAAGATTTCTCGCTACAACAAAATAATGGCGCGACGATTTGGGTACACTGTTTGGTCTCGAAAGTGATTGATGCAACAGGTGAAACCCGTATTGAAGGCGTTGTCTTTGATGTTACACAACGCGTACTACATGAACACGCCATCCGCCATAAAGCAGACCATGATGCACTGACCGGCCTGCTCTTACGGCAAGCAATACGGGAACAATTCGACCAATATAGCCTTGAAAATAACCCCGCTAAAATAAGCGTCTTTTTATTAGACTTAGATGGCTTCAAACAAGCAAATGATACTTACGGTCATGATGTCGGTGATGTCGTTTTACAACGAACGGCAGAGCGTCTAAGTGCTTGTGTACGCACAGGTGATTTAGTGTGTCGCTTAGGAGGTGATGAGTTTTTAATTATCGTGCTCAATAACAATAGTTATGATAGCGCACTGGATATTGCTGAAAAAATGGTGCATAGCATTCAGCATCCCATCTCCATCGATAAAAACTTATCAGTGCAAGTTGGTGTTAGTATTGGCATTGCCATAACTCCTCAGCATGGGCAAACATTTGATGATTTAGTCAAATCTGCCGATGAATCGATGTATGAAGTCAAACGACAAGGTAAAAATGGGTTAGGCATCACTTGGTCCGGCAAAATAAAAGTGAAATTATTTTAATTTGCTTTTATTTATCAACTCTTATCTTATTTAAAAAACATAAAAAAAGGCTTACATCCAATAAGGATGTAAGCCTTTATAAAAACCGACTGACTTAAACTAACTATTTAATAGACTCTGCTATTTTATTAAATGCATCCACTCTTTCTTTCCCTACTTTGACTAAATCAACACCAGTCTCCATGACCATTGCGATTAAGCCAGGCGTGTTATAAGCCATTTTGCCTAAATAGCCTACAATTGGAAGTCCAATTATCGCGCCAATAAAGGTATTAATGCCAAACATACCCAATAGTTTAGTAATCATCACGAGCGCATCTAATGGGATAAACACCATAGCACCGAAATAAATAATTACCATAAAGGTAAAGATAACAAAAACAACAAACTGGATAAGTCTCACTAAGGCAATATTTATTTTTTTCATTTTTGCGTCAACTTCCTAATAATAACCAGTACACATTATTCATGCACCGTTTCTTTAAAATTTAATCTTAATATTATACATTAAAGGCAATTATGCAGGATAATCTTTTCGTAGAAAAAACTGAAATAATAATACGCCGGCCACAAAGCCGCCAAGATGCGCCCAGAGTGCCACATCAGATGCCCCCTCATAAAACAAGGCCGCAGTCGTCGCTTTTTGCATTTGGAAAATAACCCAAACACCGATAAAAGCAATGGCCGGCACCTCAAAGAAAAGAGGTAAAAATAAAATAGGCACCCAAATCACAATCTTTGCATAGGGGTATAGAAAAAAATAAGCACCCAAAACCCCTGCAATAGCACCTGATGCTCCCACCACCGGCATAACAAGATTCGGCGTATGCAGGCATTGCACCCCTGTGGCAACAAAACCACACAGTAAATAAAAAATAATAAACCGACCATGCCCCATCCTATCTTCAATATTGTCGGCAAAAATCCACATAAACCACATATTCATAATCAAGTGCCACCAACCACCATGCAAAAATAGGTTGGTCAGAAAGGACAAATAATAATCGATAGGATAGCCCATATGCATGGCCCATTCAGGATTTGTATAACGCGCGGGCACCATGCCATAAATATAAATAACATAATGATGTAAGCGGTCAGGTGACATTTCCAAAAAGATAAACAAGCTAATGCATATAAACATTATGCCCCAACTAACGTAAGGTTTGCTATAACAGGGTACGGTATCGCGAATAGGTATCATTTTGAGGTTACAATTTAAGTTATAATGCGCATAGAAATTAAAATAGCATGCTGTGAAATGAGAAGATAAAAATTTTTACACCGATGCCGGCGTATGACAATTTAGTTCTTAACTCAAGTTTAACCTAAGCGCATCATAAGCAAAACCAAAATAATATTACACCCTGGAGAAGTAAATGTTTTTTTCCGATAAAAAAGCATTAGCAAGTGCTGAACGGCAAATTGAGCAACTTAGTAGTGAGCGTCAAGCTTTACAACTTGATATTGAAAAATTAAGTGCTGAAAACACAC
>JALSIU010000068.1 GCA_026989715.1 Methylomonas sp. | reverse complement strand
TGTCAGCGATATTGGCATTCATGCGCATACTTTGGCAGAGGAGATTAATATTTATGTCAGCTCGCTTGCCTCCGGTAAAGCGTTGGCAGGGGTTGATTTAGCTTTTTATGATAAAAAAGGTAAGCTGCTGACTAAATTAAAGAGCGATAAAAATGGTGTGGCGCAGTTGTTGCAACACCGCCGGCAAGCAAAGGTATTAGTTGCAAGGCAAGGCAAGCATTTGACCGTATTGACATTAAAGCGTGCGGCACTGGATTTATCCGAATTTGCCATTGCGGGGCGCGAATTTAAGCCATTGGAACTCTTTACTTATGGCCCGCGTGATATTTATCGGCCGGGTGAGACGGTGCTGATAAATGCTTTGTTACGTGATTATAAAGCAGACCCTGTTTCCACACCGCCATTAGCAGCCAAGATTAAGCGTCCGGATGGACAAGTATTAAGCAGTTTTACATGGCACCCGGATGCAACAGGCTTATACCATTATGAATTTGAATTACCGGCTCATGCCCGCACCGGGCAATGGGTTTTGCAAGTAGCGGTGCCGGGAGCGGCTGATTTTCATTATACTTTTGCCGTAGAAGATTTTTTGCCTGAGCGCATGGCTTTGCAATTGGGCGATACGCAGCAATCAGCCTGGCTATTGCCGCAACAAGCGTTAAGCGTACCTGTTATGGGGCGTTATTTATATGGTGCGCCGGCCGCCGGTAATCGGCTCAGCAGTCAAGTGAGCCTGAGAGCAAAACGTCACCCCATCAGCGAGTATGCAGAATTTTATTTTGGCCATGTTGATGAGAGCATTCCTTATGCAGACCGTGCGGGTTTTACGCCAAACGATATACAACTAGATAGCAATGGTCTAGGGGAGTTGGCCATTCGTGCCAATTGGGCGGCGGTTAAACATACGCCGGTTGATATTGCAGTCACGGCGAGCTTATACGAAACAGGTGGCCGCGCGATTAATCGGTTGATTCATTATACCTATTGGCCGCAAGAGACTTTGTTGGGTGTGCGTCCGCTGATGGATTTGGAGGATGTTGCGGCCAATAGTCAGTTAGCATTTGAATTGATTAATACCCAAGCGAATGGCGCAAAGCAGGCCGCAGAAGTTAGCGTTACTTTAATTCATGAACAGCGCAGTTACTTTTGGGAGCAAACCGAAGGCCGAGGGTGGCAACGGACTTATACGGAAACCAATGTGCCTGTTTTGCAGCAACAAATCAGCTTGCAAGCCGCCCAAGTCACTCCATTACACGTTTCGGTTGAGCAGGGGCAGTATTTATTAAAAATTCACAACCAAAAAACAGGGCAAATTACCTCATTGCGTTTTCAGGCCGGGCATTATGCTTATGATCAAGCTGAACAAACGGCGCGTCCGGATAGAGTGGTATTGCAGTGGGATAAAAAGGCCTACCTACCTGGTGATATAGCGCATTTGAAAATCATTCCACCCCATGCAGGCAATGGCTTTGTGGTAGTCGAAAATAGTCAGCAGGTGTTGTCGATGCAACGCTTGACCATCCCGGCAACCGGCATGACTTTAGCCTTAACGGTGGATAAAACTTGGAATCGCCATGATATTTATGCAACCGCAGTGGTATTTCGTGCAGGTGATAGTCAACAGAGCATCACCCCCAATCGTGCTATCGGGGTTGTGCATTTACCGCTCGATAGCCAAGCGCACCGGTTGGAGATGGAAATACGCACGGATAGCGCGAACATGCGACCGGAAACCAGTTTGCAAGCCGAGCTTATCTTACATAATGCCAAAGCGGATGAACGCGTTTATGTCACGTTAGCCGCTGTGGATGTTGGGGTATTAAGTGTAACAGGATTTCCTACACCACAGCCGTTAGCCTGGTTGACGGCACAACGGCGTTATAGTGCTATGCAACATGATGTATATGGCAATATTGTGGAAATCAAGGAGGGTGATATAACACGGGTGCGCTTTGGCGGGGATGCTGATTTAAGCGACGATGGCACGATGCCGCGTACTGAGGTTAAGATTGTTGCTTTATTGACAGCTCCCGTGCAGTTTGATGAACAAGGCAAGGCCAATATTAGCCTAGATATTCCTGATTTTAATGGTCAATTGCGCCTAATGGCTTTGGCGTATAGTCAAGACCGTTTTGGTGCGGCCGAAACGACGGTAACGGTCGCCGCACCCATTATTGCCGAAGCGGCTCTACCGCGATTTTTAGCGGGCGGCGACCGCTCGGTCTTAACTTTGGACATTTTAAATCAAAGTGGCACCGAACAATCTATTCGTTTAACGATGGATAGCAGTGGCCCTGTTAGCATAAAAAGCAAAACCCAAACGCTAAACCTTAAAGATAAACAGAAAACAATACTGCATTTCCCGTTAGAGGCAGCGCAAGATTTTGGGCAGGCGCAAATACATTTAAATTTAAGCAATCAAGCAGATGCCGGTGAGAGCATTCAACTGAAACGACAATGGAATATCGCGGTACGCCCTGCCTATCCTGCTATCCATCAAGTCATAAGAAAACAAATTGCCGCCAAAGCAAAACGTAAGCTGACATTACCGCTGAAGCAGTTTTTATTAAATGCCAGCCAAGCGACACTCAACCTATCTAATGCACCATCGCTTAATGTACAGCAACAACTGCAGGCATTATTGCGTTACCCTTATGGCTGTCTGGAGCAAACAACCAGCAGCACTTATCCGTGGTTATTTTTAAATGCACAACGTATCGCGCAATTTAAATTAGCGGATACGGTGCAAGGCGATAAGGCATTAGATTTAAGCCGGCGTTCTGCGGAAGTCGCGCGTAGTATTGTGCGTTTGGCAGGAATGCAACGGCAGAATGGGAGTTTTGGTTTATGGGATAGCCACAGCGATGAAGAGCATTGGCTCACTGCCTATGTCAGTGATTTTTTACTAGATGCGCGTGAACAAGGGTTTTTAGTCCCTGCCAGCGTTTTGGATAAAGCCTTGCAACGCTTGACGCAATACGTCAACCAAAACGGACGCATGTACAATGATAGTTATAGCCCTTATCCCAAACACAGCCGTTTTGCTTATAAAGCTTATGCCGGCTATGTTTTATCCCGTTTAAATCGTGCGCCATTAGGGTCATTGCGTAGCTTGTATGACCACCAGCGTCAAGACAGTCGTTCGGGTTTGCCCTTGGTGCATTTAGGTTTGGCATTGATACAACAAGGCGATACCCAGCGTGGGCACGCCGCGATAACACAGGCCTTGCAAATAGAACGCCTGCCGCGTTTATATTTGGCTGATTATGGCAGTCCATTGCGAGATTTGAGTTTGATGAGTTATTTGCTGAGTAAGCATCGTATTGTGAATGCCGCGAGTGAGCAATTAATCTTTCAATTAGCCGATAAACTAGGCACTCGGCAATACCTGAGCACACAAGAGCGTAATGCCTTATTTATGACCGCAATACAATTAAGCACCCAGACACAGACAGCTTGGTCAGCAAAATTGATTTTGGCAAATAGGCAACAAAGCCTTAAGCAAACGGAGCCTTATCGCGCTGTTTTTAAAGCGCGGCATATTCCTGGTAAAGTTGAGGTGCAATCAACATACACGCAACCCTTATATTTACAGGTACAGTTGCAAGGCTATCCGCGTAAAGCCCCCACCAAAGCAATGGGTATGTTTACACTGCAACGCGATTATTATTCCTTACAAGGCGAGGCACTAGATTTGACACAATTAAAAGTAGGGGAGTTGGTCTTAATGCATGTACAGGTCAAAGCAAAAGAGCGGCTAACGCATGCTTTGTTGGTCGATTTATTGCCTGCAGGCTTTGAGTTGGAAAATCAGAACTTAAAAAATAGCATTAAATTAGATGCGTTGCCTATCAAAATAGACGGTGATAATTTGCAAGATTTACGGTATGCCACGCGTATAAATTATCAAGAATATCGTGATGACCGCTACGTGGCCGCCCTGGATTTACAGGCAGGGCGACGCTATGATTTGTTTTATTTAGCAAGAATGGTTACGCCCGGCACTTATACCATCCCCCCTGTTTATATAGAGGATATGTATCGGCCTTATATTCGAGGCATAGGTACTGCACAACCGGTTGCCGTTATTCAATAGCCAAAAAAACACAACCGATTATGAAGGTTACAACATAATCGGTTGTTTGGGTGATGCTTTAATCGGCAATTTTTAATAACCAGCCTTTTTGTACAGGGCATCTTTTCGCATGTACATTGACTTGAATACGTGCCGCCGTATTTTCTAACGAGGCAGGTAATTCACCTTTGAATAAAATAAAGCCGGTTCTGACTTCTGATGATAGAGGAACCGGGATCTTTTTAGCGGTAACTTCAACATGCTTGATTTCACTTTCTTTGAGGCCGTTCACCCAAAAAGAAAACTTGGCGCGTGGAAAAACAACCTCTAAATGTTTCGGTTTAACGTGATTGATAATAATTGCTTTACAAGCACTCTTACCGTTTTTATTAACACTGCTGCCGTGTCCGCCATGTCCACCGGCGGCTATGGTATGAGTCGATGCGATAAGCAAAGAAATAAATGCGGGAATTAATATGGACTTATTCAATGTTCTGCCTCTATGATAGTGATGAGTTAGGCCAATGTGCGTAACGATGTAGGCTCATTATATTACGATTAAAGGGGGATTAAAATGCTGGCGGTAGAAGAGCTTGCGCGATGGTATTAATATCGTGATAAATCGGGTAAGGGCTAGTTTCTCTCCAGTCCTCCCCACACCACCCTGCGTGCGGCTCCGCACAGGGCGGTTCATCGCCATTATGAATATGGAACTTAACCCATTGGTCTTTAATCGAGACTAGGACTTGCGACTCTAGCCATTTATTATTTAAAGCCAGTTGTACCGCCTTGGTATTTTTTGTTAGGCGGTAATATTCCTTTTGAACTCATACCCAAACTGATTGCCACAGATTTGATCCACTATCGACATTTCAATCAGTTGCCCGCTGACTTATTACAGACAATAACAATCACTGCATGTTAAACAGATCTCCCCAGAAAGATAAGTAAACTGTCACGACACTGCCTTGCCATTTACCGTATCTCTCGAACCTGTGGGTTTCGTTATCATTAGCTAACTCACCCCTGAGACTCGGCCTTCTATGACATTCTTGTTCATAGACTCGTCGTTTTGCACTCGGGCTTCCTTCTCACATCCCCT
>JALSIU010000067.1 GCA_026989715.1 Methylomonas sp. | reverse complement strand
TATGCAACAAAGCCCCCTCTACATACAATATTAAGCCCACCTTAAGCACACCATCCACCAATGCATTAAATACACCCCAAGCAAAACAAATAGCCGGCACACCCATAATCAAATACTTACCCACTCACCTCTCAGCAACAATGATTGACAAATAGTCAATAATTTCATACAATTCTCAATCTTTTTACTCAATTTTTCACCTCTTATTTTAGGATCTCAAGGAGCCTTACAATGAAAAGAACCTTTCAACCCAGCAAAATCAAACGCGCTCGTACACACGGCTTTCGCGCAAGAATGGCCACCAAAGGCGGTCGCAAAGTAATCAACGCTCGTAGAGCAAAAGGTCGTCACACACTGGCACTATAAAAATTGACACAGAAAGTCGCTCGTTTTCCACCATCCGTACGGTTAAGAGAACCCGCAGAATTTAAACGTGTTTTTGCTAAACCGGAAAGATCAACTGATAAATATTTTACAGTACTGGCCATTGTTAATGAGCTAGAGCACCCGCGTTTAGGGCTTGCCATAGCAAAAAAACATATCAAACGTGCCGTTGACAGAAATAGAATCAAACGATCTGCCCGGGAAAGCTTCAGATTACAACAACAAGAGATTTATCCTCTTGATTTTGTTATTACTGCACGCAGGGATGCTGCAACAGCAGACTCTAAAACACTACAAGCCTCTCTCAATAAACATTGGCTTAAATTAATGAAAAAATGCGCACCCTGCTCATAGCCCTACTCAGATTTTATAAATACTTTATAAGTCCTTTGCTGGGAAGCAATTGTCGCTTTCACCCCTCTTGTTCGAGCTATGCCATGCAAGCCATTAATCTGCATGGCGCAATAAAAGGCTCCTATCTCACAATAAAACGATTACTCCGCTGTCACCCTTTTTATCAAGGTGATATGGATGATCCAGTACCCAAAAAAGTTGGTAAGTAAAAATGGAGAATATAAGGTTTGTACTCATCGTCATTCTGTCGATGATTTCATTAATGCTATGGGAAGCATGGCAAGAGGACTACGGTCCGAAGCCTGAAGGCATCACCCAAACAGTCGATGCAAACGGCAACCCCATTAATACGGGTACAACAAATGATTTTAACGAATCCGGCCTCCCTTTTGACGAGGTTGCAGCCAACCAAAGCATCAAAGTAACAACCGATGTTTATCAATTAGAAATCGACATTAAAGGCGGCACATTAAGCAACTTAGACCTTTTAGACTATCCGGTCGTTAAAGGTGAAGAGGCTAAAGTGCGCTTATTAAACAGTGCGCCTGAGCAACTATTCTTAGGACAAAGTGGTTTATTAAGCGCGGGAGCCTCCAGCAAACTGCCTAATCATAATGTTGAATTAACAGCCGCTAAAAACGCATATACATTGGCTCCAGGTGAAGATACGCTTGTTGTGCCGCTAACGTGGACCGATAATAAAGGCCTCCGTTACACAAAAACCTACACATTCCATCGTGGCAGCTATGTTATCGAATTAGCGCAAAAAGTTGACAACAACTCCAGCGCCAACTGGACGGGTAGACAATACACGCAATTGCTCAGAGTGCCGCACTCAGACGGCAAAGGCAACACCTTTATCCGTACCTTTTCCGGAGCGGTCGTTTACACTGAAGAAGATAAATACCAAAAACTTGAATTTGAAGATATGGCCGAGCAAGACCTAAAAGTCACAACGGTTGGCGGTTGGTCTGCAATGATTCAACATTACTTTGCAACGGCATGGGTACCACCTGCTACAGAAGAACAACACTATTTTACCAAAGAGCTTAGTAACTCTCGCTTTGTGATTGGCTCTTATTCCAATGCAATCACCGTCCCCGCCAACAGTAGCACGCAATTTGACAGCAAACTCTTTATCGGCCCTAAAATTCAGCCGATGATGGAAGCCGTTGCGCCGGGTCTTGAACTTACGGTTGACTATAGTTGGCTAACCATTATCGGCAAACCGATTTACGCACTACTGAACTGGATTCATGATAATGTCGTTAGCAACTGGGGCTTTGCCATTATGGGGGTCACACTTTGTATTAAAGCCTTATTTTTTCCTTTATCAGCCGCCAGTTACAAATCAATGGCGAAAATGCGCAAACTACAACCACGCTTAGCTGAATTAAAAGAAAACTTTGGCGAAGACAGGCAACGCTTCAACCAAGAAATGATGGATTTATACCGTCGGGAAAAAGTAAACCCCATGGGCGGTTGTTTACCCATTATGGTACAAATTCCGGTATTTATTTCGCTCTACTGGGTGCTCATTGAAACGGTTGAATTAAGACAAGCCCCTTTTATCTTATGGGTACAAGATTTGGCCGTCAAAGATCCCTATTTTGTACTACCCGTGATAATGGGAATTACCATGTACATTCAACAACGCCTTAACCCTGCACCTGTAGACCCTCTACAAGCTAAGATTATGCGCATGTTCCCGATTGTATTTACGGTATTCTTCTTATTCTTCCCTGCCGGGCTAGTTTTATACTGGGTAACCAATAACTCACTCTCTATCCTACAACAGTGGTATATCACCAACAAGATTGTGGGCAAAACCTAAGCCTCCTTTTCCTAGGAGCGCACACCAAAAGCCGAATCCAGCAACAACGATTCGGCTTTTTTTATCGAAAAACCATTAAATACTCAAGCGCAACATGCCGGGGAGCATACCCCACCCACAACCTGCCATAGAAGCGTGCTACATACCCAAAAACAGACCAGACTATCTAACCCTTTTTTTCCCCACAGACCATGCATATTTCTCATCCAGACACCATTGCCGCCATTGCCACCCCGCCTGGAAACGGCGGAGTCGGCATCATTCGAATATCTGGCCATCAAGCTATCGACATAGCACAAAAACTACTCCGCAAACCACTGCAAGCACGCTATGCGCATTACGCTTCTTTTTATGATGCGCAAGATGAAATAATCGACTCAGGTATAGCATTATTCTTTCCCAACCCCAACTCCTTTACAGGCGAAGATGTTGTAGAGATACAAGGGCATGGCGGTGCCATCATCTTAGATATGTTACTTAAACGCATTATTACCTTAGGCTGTCGCCTGGCTAATCCCGGCGAATTCTCTGAACGTGCGTTTCTAAATGGAAAAATAGATTTAGCACAAGCCGAAGCCATTGCCGATTTAATCGAAAGTAGCACCGAACAATCTGCTCGTTCTGCACAAAAATCCATGCAAGGCGTATTTTCCAAACAAGTCAATGAACTGGTTGAAGAACTAATTGAACTTAGAATTTATGTGGAAGCGGCGATTGATTTTGTTGATGAAGAAATTGATTTTTTAACTGATGGCATTGTTGAAAATAGAGTCCTGCGCTTACTAGAAGCCATACAAAATATTCTCGCCACCGCACAACAAGGGCGACTACTGCGTGACGGCATGACCGTTGTGCTCGCCGGTAAGCCCAACGCCGGTAAATCCAGCCTGTTAAATGCCTTGGCAGGTCATGAAGCAGCTATTGTCACCGATATCGCCGGTACCACCCGCGACGTGCTCAAAGAGCGCATTCAAATTGACGGCATGCCCCTGCATATTATCGACACCGCAGGTTTACGCGAATCCGACAATGCCATTGAGCAAGAAGGCGTGCGTCGCGCTCATGCCGAAATACAAAAAGCCGATAAAATATTATTATTAATTGATGCCAATAACCCTGAGTCGGAAAGTATTTTAGCCTCCTTGCCTAAAAATATCAGCATCACCAAAATTTACAATAAAATTGATTTATTAAATATCCAACCTGAATTAATTGAAAATCAGCATGGTACGCAAATATATCTTTCCATAAAAAAAGGTATCGGCATGGACTTACTGACCGAGCACTTAAAACACAGCATGGGGTTTACAGGCGCGGCGGACAATATCTTTATTGCCAGACGCAGGCATATAGAAGCCCTCAACACTGCATTGACATACGTACAAAATGCACTAACACAATTACAACAGCACCAAGCCGGCGAATTAGTCGCCGAAGACTTAAGGCAAGCTCAAAATTATTTAGCTGACATTACGGGCGAATTTAGCTCGGATGATTTATTGGGTAAGATTTTTAGTTCGTTTTGTATAGGTAAGTAAAACTTAGCCAAAACAACGATACAAGAAGAGGAGAGGATAGCATGGCAATGAGCCCTTAATACAGAAAAAGACTCACCACCATAACTAACAGCAAGATTAAACGCTATATAGCATTATTTTGCTTTACGACGAGCTGCACCAGCACCAATTAGACCAACTGCCAACAAGGCAATAGTTGCAGGCTCAGGAATTGCTGGTGGTGGTACGTTTATACCAAGAGCAGTAATCGAAGAAGACCAGCTTGCTGTACGGTTCGAAGTACAAGAACTGCCATTAGCAGGACCTTGACATGAACCATTTGCAGTATAAGTACCCGCAAAAGCAGTTGAACTAAAGCCACCACCAGTTACACTACCAGAAATATCTAGAGCAATAGAATCAGTACAAAGACCAGTAGCATCACAGGTAAGAGCAACTGGACTTAGGTTTTGACCAAGCAATAACGTATACGTGAAGGCACCAGCTGTAAAAATAACAACGTTACTATCAGTTGCAGAAAAAGGAAAGACACTTGCTATTCCATTTGAACCAGCTAAATCACCAGTAGAACCACTCGCCAATGCAAGAACATCAGGGGTAAAAGTTGTCAATGGTGAAACAACATCAAGTAAAGCAACAGGATCAAGACCACCGCTAAAAGATATTGAGCCGTTAATAAAAGCTGCGTTTGCTTGAGTGCTTAGACCAAGCGAAAGAGCTGCCACGCTCGCTACTAATGCTAATTTTTTCATTATAAAAATCTCCTAAAATTTGTTTGCGTATGAACCAAACTGCATACACGAAATCATAAAAGCACATACTATGCCATATAAAATAAACAACTTATAAACAATGAGTTATAAAAAATATCCCATGTCGCCTTTAGAGTATTGTATAAATTGCTGACACTCTTAAATCAAGAACACACCTTCCCAAAAACCCTAAAAATATTTTTATATCAATTAGTTATATATAAAATGGCTTTTCAAACCCTCTAAGCCTCTATTTTTTACCACCAAAAAACTGTAAAAAAAGCTGACAACATTACAAATATTTATCACCTACTTGCAAACACCACCAAGACACAGAACCTACAAAGAGAATACTTAAA
>JALSIU010000066.1 GCA_026989715.1 Methylomonas sp. | reverse complement strand
ATGAACCCAATATTGGTGAAACCAGAATATGGGAACAAACAAAAATTATTGCTTTATTCGAACTTGATGCAAGCCCCGAATTAATTAAAGACTTACTTTTCCGGCAATTTGCAGATAACAGCATGACCGACTGGCATGTAGAAGTGCTTGCAGATCAAACATGGGAGCGCGCCTGGATGGAGCACTACCAGCCTATGTGTTTTGGCCGGCACTTATGGGTCTACCCTTCAGGGCAAGAACAGTACGTTGAAGGAACTGTCAGTTTAATTCTCGACCCCGGCCTCGCATTCGGCACCGGCACACACCCAACAACAGCACTATGCCTAGAATGGCTAGCCAGTCATGATGTAACCGACAAAATAGTGATTGATTTTGGTTGCGGCTCAGGTATTTTAGCGGTTGCCGCTATTTTACTCGGCGCGAAAGAAGTGCATGCCATTGACATTGACCCGCAAGCACTCACTGCCACAATCGAAAATGCACAAAAAAATCAAGTCGCCGCCAAAATAAAAACCTACCTACCGGATGAATTTCAAGCATTTGCAGCCGATATCGTACTTGCCAACATTTTAGCCAAACCGCTGATTGAATTATCCAGCGTCATTAGCCGTTTGGTGAAACCGCAAGGTCAACTGATATTGTCCGGCATCTTGACCGAGCAAGCAGATGCTGTCAGCAATGCCTATCATGCAGGATTTGTCATCAGTCCCCCTATTATTCAAGAGGACTGGTGCCGCCTAGACGGACTAAAAAAATAAGCCCATGTATGCCCGTTGCCCTGAATGCCTCAGCTCTCAGCAGGTCAGATCCAAACGACTTAGAAAAAAACAAGGCATCATTATTTGCAGTGATTGCGCCCATAAATTTAACGCTCTTGCCTCTTTAAGAGATACCCCCCACCCCCAAAAAGCGGCACAATCCCACCATACCGACACGCCCTATCCCTGGCAAAAATCCAGCGCACCACAGCATACCGTTTGGTTTATTGGTAGCCTCTTTGGCTTAATGATACTGTTATTCCAAATACATTATTTTATGGGATATCCGCTTGCACAAAACTCGCAAATAAGACCGTGGTTACAATATTTTAATAAAACGCTAAATTACCCACTCCCCCCTTATCATAACCTAAACGAATTCACCGCCATTGGCAGTTCCTTACAAAATACACGCAATAATACCTACCACTTACGCGCCAGCTTTATTAATCATGCGCCTTTCGCCCAGCCCCTACCGCAACTACAATTAACATTACGCAACCTACAGGGCGGTATTTTGGCACAGCGCATATTTAAGCCACAAGAATACCTCAGTCCGACAAAGCCAAAGAACACATTAATACAACACAACGCTACGTTAGATATAGACTTAATGCTTGTCTTGCCCCCCACTCCAATAGGTGGCTATGAAGTCACATTAAAGTAAGGGCTAAGAATTTTATTACATGACCGACAGGCTAAGTTCGTTATAATGTTTACCTTTTTACATTAACCGTCCCCTGCATAATGGCTCACCCAGAACTATTTTTAAAGAAAAACGAAGATAAACGCATACGTCAAGGCCACCTTTGGATATTTAGCAATGAAGTAGACACTGCCCGCAGCCCACTCAAACAATTTTCTCCAGGTGATTTGGTTAGAATTGTCGCCAGTGATGGAAAAATATTAGGTACTGCTTACGTTAATCCTAATACGCTGATTTGTGCTCGGTTTCTTTCTCGCAAGCCCAGTGCCAAACTGGGTACAAAAATGTTCACGACTCGCATCGCCAGAGCACTCGCTTTACGTGAACTATTTTATGATAAACCCTTTTATCGCCTTATTTTTGGTGAAGCTGATGGCCTGCCAGGCTTGGTCATCGACCGTTTTGGTGACACTCTTGCCGTGCAAATTACCACCGCGGGAATAGAGCGACAAAAAGAGCCCCTGATTGCAGTGCTGATAGATTTATTACAGCCCAAAGCGATTTATCTAAAAAATGATAACCCACAAAGACAACTAGAAGGCCTATCTGAGCAAGCAGAACTGATTTATGGCGAATTACCGGAATCATTAATCATAGAAGAAAATAATGCCAAATTTAAAATTGATATTTTAGCAGGCCAAAAAACCGGCTGGTTTTATGACCACCGGAGCAGTCGCGCCATGTTAGCAAAATTAACAACCGGCAAAACAGTCTTAGACTTATTCTCATATGTGGGTGCCTGGGGTATTCCTGCCGCACTCAACGGCGCAACAAGTGTTACTTGTGTCGATGCTTCTGCAAGTGCCATCGCTTTAGCCAAACAAAATACAGACTTAAATCAACTAAGCAATCAGGTGCAATGCATACAAAGTGATGTATTTGATTATTTAAAACGCGCCCGCTTAGAAAAACAACATTTTGATATTGTCATCTTAGACCCACCCGCGCTGATTAAACGTAAAAAAGATTTTAAATCCGGATATGAAGCCTACCGCCGCTTGAATCATCTTGCCTTACAGGTTTTGGCAAAAGATGGCATATTAGTTTCTGCTTCTTGCTCAGCGCATTTAAGCAAAGCCAATTTACATGAAATTTTACGCTCATCAGCAAAACATATAGACCGCAACCTGACAATTGTCGCAACCGGTGGACAAGCACCTGACCATCCCATACACCCTGCCATAGCCGAAACCGAATACCTTAAAACTTATTTTTGTGCAGTCTCTGAGAGTTTATAAAACCCCTCCCGAAACAACCCCCACAAACCAGTCTGTTTCGGGATATTTCCATTAGCTAGCACATACCATCCAACACAAATTAATTAAACTATGTTATTTAACTAAGTAAAATAGCATCAAATCCCCTATTCAGGTCATATCACCCATCACCACATTGCAAATAAAAGCATTATAATCAGAAACTTATAAATATGGCCTAATTCTTGTATGCTTATGTCAGGATAATACTTTTGTAAAAAATAGAGAATAATATGAGCAATCAACAAGAACTTTCTACAGAATCTCAAGTATCTCATAGCGCACTATTACTCGGCGCAGGACTAGCCCTTGCCTCGTTCATTGTGCTGCCTGCTGTTGCCGCACGCTTTGGCCTAGGTTCAAGCTTAACAGGTGCCATGCGTATTGCACTTATGAAAGCCTCAACAAAAGTCTGCTCACAAGCACAAACAAGCGAGCCTGATAATAAACACTGCCCACCGGATGCAGATTGCCAGTCATAGCAATAAATAATACCGTAGCTATGCACAAATATATGTTTATTTTCCTACTCGCAAATATCCTCTATAATCTACCTCGCTAACAATAGAAGCATAAATACGAGGTATGATTATTAAGCTGTTTTCAAATACTTAATGAGCGCATTGTGTTGCTTCTCAACCTGAACTCTCTATACAACTCACGACACTTATGGCTGACGAAAAAAAACCATGTGATTTATGCGGGCTACCCGTAGAAGTCGAAGGCTTTAGCCTCTTAACGAAAGCAGGCAAAAAGGATTTTTGTTGCGAAGGTTGCCAAGGCATCTATCAAATGCTAAATGAAGATGAACTACTCCCTGACAATACGGCAAAATAACCCCTCTACTCCTCATTATTGGACTCTATAAATGGCTCACAACCACACTAAGCAAGCTGCTAAGCATATTGCACATACAGGTCTTGATAAACACGAACTTTCAACTAATTTAATTAAAGGTGCTGTCATGTCGGCAGGTGCCCAAACAGGAAAAACAATTATGAGTACGATTACTAAACACCCCTTACTTTTACTCGGCATTGGTGCCGCCATCGGTTACTACGCTCACAAACACAGAAAAGATATTGTTTCTTCTGTCAGCTCGGTCACCGACAAAGGCAAAGACTTTGTACTACAACAAAAAGAAAACCTAGAAGACATTGTTGCCGAAGCAAAAGAAACCCCAGAATAAAAAGCATTACCATTTAAGAGTAAATAACTCGGCTTTAACCAATGGGATGTTGTCAGCCTCCCCCCGCTAACAACACCCACCTTTCTTAAGTTAAATCATTCAATAACTTACATGTCTATACAACAAGAAATTATTTTACGTTATAACTCTTCAGGCCATGTAAGATTCCAAATCCCGGAATGCTTATGCCGTGATACTGTTGCGCCTATCGTTTCTAATGCCATCCTACAAATTGAAGGTGTATATCGTGTTAATTTATTTAGAAATAAACAGAAACTAGCCATTCGTTTTACCCAAGAGTCACTTTCTTTTACAGAACTCAGCAAGCAATTACTGAATATCATTACCGAACTTGAAAAAAAGGGTATTTTCAAGCAACCAGGCAATGCAAAAAGCGACCACCCTCTTAAAAACAAACTAGCAAGCTGGAAAGGAACACGATGGGCAAAGGAAAAATACGTCGAAACCAAAGAAACGGCGCAAGCTATCGGCATTCTTGCGAAACTTGGCTTGAAAAAAAAACCTGAAATTCTCAAAAACCCAGAAAAAACACTCATTACCTTTTTTAATGATGTTCTCGTTCTATTCTTAATTAAAACACACTGGAAACTCATTACTAAAAAGTGGCTATTAGAGCCAATGAAATATCGCTATCAATGGTTAACCATTTTCTACCTGATGTATTTATTGATTCGCTCCAAAGCCAATAAAAACAAATAAAAAATCTCAGTACTTATGACCCACGCATTCCAGCCCAAAAACTTCAAGCTTGTACATGAGCTTAAAAATCGCATTCGCATTCTGGTTCCTATTCTGGAAAAAGACCCTGAACGCACCTATATTTTTGAGATTATTTTAAAAAAGCGGCCAGAAATCAAGTGCATTAAATCAGTTCCCGAAATTGGCTCTGTTACCCTTTTTTTTGACCATAAAGCCTTACCCAAAAAGAACTTCTTAACCTTACTAGATACCGTTCTAGGCAATATCGGCAAGAAAAAAATCAGCCTGCCTAAAAGTGATATTATTGAAGACTTAAACGTACCGCTACAAGAAATTAGTCTATCCATAGAAGGTATGAGTTGCGCCTCTTGCGCCCTACTCTTGGAAATGTCACTGAAAAGAGACCCACGCATCCATAGCGCAACCGTCAACTTTGCTTCTGCGATAGCATCCGTAAAGGGCCGCTTGTCTCGGCAAGAAATGGCCGACATCATCAGCAAAGTGGGCTACAAAGCAAACCTAATGGACACGCTATCTCAGCGTCAGGAGCTTATAAGAAAGGAGCACCAGCGCCTGGCCAGCGCTAAA
>JALSIU010000065.1 GCA_026989715.1 Methylomonas sp. | reverse complement strand
CCCGAAACTCAACAGGCTCTTCAAGCTCAACATTGACAGGGTGTACCCCTGCTTTACGCGCCGCTTTTTTATCTTGCGGTGCTTGGCGTTGGTGACAACCGGCACATAACTTACCCTGCGCATCGGTTGCCGTTAATAAGTTTTCAGTGCTACCATTATGTACTTGATGGCAAGATTGGCACACGATAGCATCATTTTTTCCTAAGGTTCCCCCGCCTTGTTGCAATAACCTAGGCAAGCCTTTTTGTAAATGAGGGTCGGCGGTGGTCAAATGTTGCGTATCGTCTTCAGGCTTGTGCATCTGCACACCTAATGGATGGTTTAAGCCATATTTATTGGCATCTTCACGCCCTGAGAATTGAGTATTTTTCTCATGACACGCTTCACATTGCTTACTACCAAAATCTGTGCCACGCAACCAAGCATTATGGTTTTCCTGATATAAGGTAGCCGTCGGCTCTGCCGTATTATGCGGCGTGTGGCAACTGGTACACGATAATTCATTATTCACATCGTGAGGATACACTTCGGGTATATCATCTTGTCGTGGTAAATTTTTGTGGCGCGCATTTTTTTCATCGAGTGCATCATAAACAGTTGGATGTTGCTCACCCAGCGGAATAGCTTGGCGTGAATCCAGCACCGCACCATGATGACAGCTATAACACATATCCAATGCCGCAACAGGCAAAATACCCTCACTATCTTTTAAGTCTGCATCATTCTGTGCATTACCCCAACTATAATGGCACATAACACAATTTTTACGTGATACTTCACTGGTTTGCGCGGGCAATATTGCGAGACTCTGATAATCCAACACTATTTTAGAGACTTGTTGCAACTTGGCATCGACAACATACAAATAGCCTTGCGCATTATAATGCAAGCTAACAGGCGTACTGAACTTAACGACTTGACCTTCGGCATCTTTGAGTAATCCAAGAAAACGCCCCTGCCGATAAAGACTAATCGTCCCTAAATAGCTATCACTAATATATTGAAAGTCCAACAAATCAAAGGTATTACCGTTAGGCCGATACATCTTATCCAACGAAAATTGACCCGTTTGTGAGTAATATCGCCCACTGCGGTCAAAAACTTGCACACGCGCATTCAAGACATCAACCACATTAAGATAGCCATCCCGATCGGCAGCCATTTGAAAAGGATATTGAAACTGTCCATCCATTTCACCGCGCTCACCAACACAAAGCCGTTGCTGACCACTCGGCAATGCCAAATAACACAGACGATGCCAACGCCTATCCGCATAAATTAGTTCATCATCAACTAACAACAAAGCAACCGGCTCAGGTAACTCATTGCGTTTTTCACGCGCTTGCTGAGGAACAGCCAAAGTAATATCATGCAGCCATTTCCCTGCCAATGAAAAAACACTGATGTGGTGCTGTGCGGTATTGGCAATATAAAGCTGTTTCTGGTCTATCGCCAAAGCCATGGCTTTACTAAAATCATGTGCTGTATTGCGTGTATTGATTTCGCGTAGCAATTTGCCTTGCTCGGAAAATACCAGCACTCTTGAATTCATGCCGTCTAAGACATACGCCTGTCCTTTTTTATCCGTCACGACCGCACTGGGCTGATTAAAATCAGCCTGTAAAATTTGCTGTTTTTTAGCAATAGGTATTTGTGATGCTGCGACGGCAACATGCCCCCATAAACACAAGCAAAAAATCTGTAGGTAGCGTATTGTCAATCTCTTCATCGTAATAAATTCATAATCCGAATACGCTGCTCCGCATCGGTATAGCGACTAAAGAACTGCGCTACAATATTATTTTGGATTTTATCCGCCTGATAAGCTGTCGCCCCTAATTGTGTTAAGTCTAATAAAACATCCCCATCACGATGACACGCTTGGCATTTAGGCCCTTTTTCAGATAATGGCGCATGAATAATGGCTCTACGAGTTGCTTTTTTCTTAATAGCCCCCTCTTGCTGCCAAATCTTTTGCGTTTCTTGTGCAAAAACAGAATCGCGATGTAAAGCAATCGCTTGTTGTTGATAAAACGGGCTTATTTTAAAAAATGGATTTTTAGCTGCGACGGCTCCAACTGACGTTGCCGTATCAGCAGGCTTTTGCGCCATTAGCTGACGAAATAATTTAGGCACCGCACGCACAACGCTAGCATCACGCGTGTCTTGCCACTGATAACTTAATGGCTGATTTTTCGGTCGAAAATGACAGGTTTCACACGCAATATATTGTGTATGCATATTCATAAAAGTTCGACTGCGGATACTTTTTGTATGCGGCGGCGATTGATGGCATATCGTACAAAAACTATTGTCTAATGCCGCATTGACTGAGGTGCGTTTATGAAAGGGGGGCACTTCCAGCTCCCCACGTAGGCTAACAGGCTGATGTTCTTCTACTTTTTTAATGGACGCTTGTAACTGCTCATCACTCAATGCAACGCTATTGATTGCTTGCAAGTACAAACTCTCTGCACGGCTCACACCGCTCAATAACGTCAGTAACATCATGACTAATAACGACACATAACCATGTCTACCGCCGTATATCTTAGTGAATGTTTTTAACATAAAGCGATACATATGCCTTTAAGCTCCTTTCTCATCAGTACCATTTTCAGCCAGTTGTGTTTTAACCTCTGTTGCGACAGGGGGCTTAAGCGTTTTTTTAACCGCCGCTTTTTTACGCGCAGCTTTTGGCTTGCGCCCAATCATGACCCGTTCAAAACGATCCCCTCCCACGACAGGGAGAATTTTCTTAGTCGTGCGAAAAAATAACCACCAAATAAGACTGCCAATCATAAAAACCACGCCGATTAACAGCAATGGCCAACTGCTCCAAAACCAAGGCGATTGCTGCAAATCATCATCCACAAAAGGATTAGTAAATGCCGTTAAACCCAATAGCGACAAATCATGCATATCTGTTTCGGTAAAACCTGAATTAATCGCTTTCTTTGAATAAGTATGGCAATTAGATTGGCCACAAGTTTCCGGTAGCTGTTCAATATGCGAGGCCGATAAAGGATCTAGGTAAGAGCGAATTTCGTGCTTCCATCCTGCCGGCGCATGACAATCAATACATGATGCCCCATACTCGGAACCATCAGCAATTAAGCGTCCATGCAGGGTCTTGGCATAACTGGCAGCACTATGTATAAAACGGTCACTCGGCGGATGCTTTGCCAAGGTATCGGGGTCTTCTTGCTCCACATCACGCATTTTATCGACATCACCATGACAATCGATGCACATTTGATTATTTTCTTGATTATTCCAACGCCGGCCGATTAAACGTCTCAGAATATGCCCACCAAACTGCCCCATCCAGGCTTTACCCTGATGGCAGTTGCCACACTCCGTTTCTGCATGGTCAAAAGCCTCTTTAAAATTGGCTAACTGAGTCTCTGCAATATACAAGGTATTACTATGACAACGCCGACATGATGGGTCTTGCTCCGTTGCAATTTCTTCCAAACGATTACCGCCGGTCAGGCCTTTGTACCAACCACCCGCATGTACTGATTTATCCATTTCATCATGAATGACATCATGACTATATTTTACGCCCTCCGAAGGTTCTTCTATATGACACGATTCACTACAATCAACCTCCGTATTTTCTACCTTATGCGGATAGTCAACCGTATTACGGTGACAATCTTTACAAGGCACGCTGCCATGTAATGAACTGGCATAATGACTGCGATCAATTGTCGCGCTACGCAGTACACCTTCGGCATCGATATAATCCAAGCCCTGATAAGCATGACAAGATAAACAGCCATCCGGATCACTGTATCGAGGACTCGCCACCCCATTCAAGCTAAGCAACACGAAAAATGCCAATACATAAAAACGTAGCATATTTAAACCAATTCCTGACATGACAGCTTTATAAAAAAGAACCGACAATCACAATAGATACCACCGTTAACAGTATCATTGCATTAAACACACTCATCCAGCTCACCGCAGGACCTTTTGTCGCGCCCCCCTCTTGAGTGACCGCGCCTCCCCCATGAAAATGCACTGCTTGCCAATCCGGTACGGGTAAAATTTCAGTATTCTTTTTAATTCTTTTCGGCTCATTAATTTTATGCCGTGGCGGTGTGGTCCATGCCAAAGCATTCCAATCACACACATCCACACATTCATGGCACGACATACAAGAGACTTGATCAACTACCGCAATTTTATCGACCATTTTAATGGCACCACACATACAGTTTCGTGCACACACATTACAACCGGTACAGCGTTCTTTAGCAATGCGAATGCGATGCGCAAAAGGCAGGTTTGCACCAATACGATTAACCAAACCATCTGCCGCGCCAATGGGGCACATAAATTGACAATAGGCTCTACCTTTACTGGCAAAGACCCCTAACAATAACAATAACCCTAAATTCACCAAGCCGACACTCGATACCAAAAAGACCATGCCGCGATATTCTCCACTCATGGCTTCTATTAGGCGAGGAATGGTAATAAAGTTGCATAAACTACAAGCACTAATACCTAAAGCCGGCATGGCGACCAGGAAAAAACCAAAATAACCGTATCGAATTTGTACTTGCGGTAAAGAACGAAACTCAATTTTCCAGCGGTCATTCAGCATACGCGAACTTAATTCGGCCAACCCTCCGACAGGGCATAAATAGCCGCACCACATACGCCCAAAAATTAAAGTGGTCAATAAAATAATACCGAAGGCCATCACGCCAACAGCCGCGGCATTCACATGCACAAAAAAATCATCCCAGGTCATCCCAGGGAAATACAGATAAAATCGGCGCATGCACAAGGTACCGCATAAATCATCACTCCCAACCAATTGTGGTAAAAAAGCCAACGGCCCCAGCAAACTGGCACTCGCTAAAAAAATCATGATATAACGAAATTTTTGCACCTTGGGAATTGCTTTTACTTTGTCAATAACTTGCATCGCTTTTTCCTTATTGTTAATCTTTAAAATCATGGCAAACTAAACAAAGTTGGCCATCTTTTGCAGGTAAGCGTAGTAATGCTTCTTGCACAATACGTTGATAAGAAAACGCAACCTGCATATTATGTTGCCGGTTAAACTCATCTAAACGCACCGCTTTATCCTCAGAAAACACCTCACTCCAAGGGTGTTCTTTATATTCAATGCCTTTTTCCAGGTCATCAATTTTAACTTGCTTGCCGGCAGGCTTTTTAGGGTCAATCACGCCATATTGATGTGGCGTATGACAACTGACACAC
>JALSIU010000064.1 GCA_026989715.1 Methylomonas sp. | reverse complement strand
TCGTGGTGATTTTCTTTTTATCATAGGCTAGGCTGGCAAAGCTTTGTTGTTTCATTGAATAACCCCTTTCTTTGGATTATGCTATTTTCTCATGATCCTAGGACTTAATCAGGAATTCCTTAAGGAAGCCCTGATTAAGAGGGCAAGCTCGCTTTTACTTTCTTATAAATTTCCATAGGCGCAACCGCTAAAATACCTACAACTGTGCCAACAAGTAATTCTCCTATTATTGTTGGCATAGCAGGGACACTAGCAACCAACTCATGAATATAATGGACATTATGAACAAAAATACCACCAGCGACTAACAACATCGCAATGGTGCCAATAACCGCAAGCGCACGTATTATTTTTGGCAATGCAGCAATAAGAAGCTTGCCAAACTTATGTATAAAAGATTTAGCATCCTGATATTTACTAATAAGGCTATAACCTAAATCATCCATACGAACCAATAATGCCACTAAACCATAAACACCTACTGTTGCCAATATAGCAACAAAAGTAACAACAACTATCTGCACAATGAGTGCACTTTGACTTACCGTACTTAAGGCAAGAATAACAATCTCAACCGAAAGAATAAAATCAGTACGAATGGCGGATTTTATTTTTCTCTTTTCGTCTTTCAGAATTTCCTCTTCCGTTTGTAAGGTTTGTAAATCAACTTTCTTGGCGGATGATTTTTTATGAAAAAAGTATTCATAAATCTTCTCCATCCCCTCAAACGCTAAGTAAACCCCACCTAAAATTAAAATAGGCGCAATAAGAAAAGGCGCAAAAGCAGAGAGTAAAAATGCTAAAGGTAAAATAATCGCCTTGTTAATAGCAGAGCCTTTAAAAATAGCCCAAATAACAGGAAGCTCCCTTGATGATATCGAGCCAGACGCTTGCTCCGCAGCTACTGCTAAATCATCCCCTAAAATTCCCGCTGTTTTTTTAGTGGCAACTTGGCTCATAGTCGCCATATCATCCATCAATAATGCTATATCATCAAAAATTGCTAATAATCCACTGGCCATTTATATTCCTTGCTAAATTAAATTCTGTTAGTGAAGTGTAACACTTGTAAAAAGTCACTTTTTGATTAATAACGCTGTGAAATAATAGTCGTTATCCGCTGTAATCATCTCCTCATGATCATTGAAAAGAAGAAGCAAGTCAATTGTCGCCGCCGTGACGATCGCTGCGGGTAAATATTAATAAAATTAGGCCCATATTCTCCTTCATATTTCTAAGCTGCCTGTGCGGCAGTGGCCTATAATTCTAATCTAAAAACCTTTTTGATTTTTTTTAAGAACTAAATTCGCCATCTTTAACATCAAGATTACCGTATTCAAAAAATATCATGGAGACGCGATCTTTCATCGGGATAGGTTTTAGTGGGAGATAAGGGGCGCTACTTTTTGCCATCACTACGCATGTTTGTAATAGAATCAGCATCAAACATTTTACTGGGCTCAACAAGCTGCTGATCATCTAGCTTTAAGTGCTCAAGTAGATCTTTAGGCAAACGCACTTTTACCACTGTTCTACCTTCAATAGTATTAATACTGGCATCTTGGGCATTGCTCACTTCAAGATAGATGCCACCCTCCATAAGTTCATCGTATAAATGAAAATTCTCACCTGCGAGAATGCTTGATTTTGTGCCCATTTATAACATTTCTCAATTAAATAAATTAAGCCACATAGCGAAGAATTTCTACTTCGGTATTATTCGTAACAGCTGATTCTACCTGTTTTAATACACGCTCACTAATTTCATCACTTAAATAATATTCGCCACAGTTTTCGCAAATATCAGTGGGGACATTCTTAATTAATACGGTTGTTTCGCCACGCTCTAAAGTGACCGTTACCGATCCTTTTTTTGTTTCCCCTAATTTACAAATCACACATTTCATGATGGTTTATTATTTCAAGAATATTCTAAAACAAGGAAGCCTTCTGATAGACTCTTATCAAATTCAGTTATCATTTCAATATTATCCAACAGCAGTGTTTTAATTGTATTCGTGCCCTCATTGCCAACAGAGAGCCAAATAACCTTAGGCGGAAAACCATATAAAAAAGAACGTTGCCGAAAGTCAGTACCCTTTGAGACAAGCGTAAAATTATTCTCCTTGGCATAGTCCCAAATACTGCTATCAAGTAGCACCTTGCATAGCTAAGTAATCAATATGGGTACTTTCAGGAAATGTTTGTCAATAAATTTAATTATGCAGCAACTGATGTTTTCATCAAGAAGCAGTTTCATGCAGCTAAATTACTCGCAAGCCTGCACTCCCTTGCTGCAGCAAAAGCAAAAACCATCTGAATATCATCATGCGTCAAACTAGGAAAATCTTCTAAAATTTCTGCTTCAGACATTCCACCCGCAAAATATTCTAAAATATCATAGACAGTAATACGTGTGCCTTTAATACAAGGCTTACCACTTCTAATATCTGGATCAATAGTTATATGATCATTCATTTCCATCATTTTGCACTCTTAAATACAATTAAGACTGATTATAACCTTAACCATCAATAAGTTCATATCAAGCCCGTCGAATTAGCATCAAACCGCAACCAAAGGCTTTGATAGTTGTTGTGGTTTGCAGATAGGCCTTGGTTGGTTACGCTTAGATAAATATGGGGGTCCTATGGTCGAACAAATAAATAACGACATAAAAAGGCACACACTAAAATGATGGTAACCTTCGTTAGCTAATGAGAGACAAAAGCACTCAAAAAAAACAGACAAGCATCAATCAAGTCTAACCCCAATGATTTGAGTCTTGGGTGCTCATGCTGTGATGCTTCCTTAATATAAAAAGCCAAATAGATGCAGTGGAATCTCTTTCTTTCCACCGTACAAAGTATCATCTTTGACGAGATAGGCTGTTTGTGTGGTTTGCTTTAGCTGTTTTCTGGTTTTACTTTTTCCACCGATTTCAAAAATAATATCGTCAACAATAAAATCACCTGTTTTACTGTAATGCACCTGATGCCCTGCGTTTTTAAGCATTTTGATAAAGAATAATTCCCTGACTGTGCCAATTTGAAAATTATGTCCAATTTCAGTGGCGATGGTTTGATAGAGATTGGGATTATCGAGGTATATTTTTTCGGTGGTTTTGAGTAACTGACTTCCTGACTGTTGGCTAGTAACTAACTCTGCCATGCCTGTTTGTTGTAAGATTTGCAGGTAGTGCTGAACGGTTTTATGGTCTAAGCCGAGATGCTTGGCAATGTTATTACGGTTTAACTCACTGGGTGGAATGGTCGCCATATAAGAAAGTATTTTTTTAAAAAAAGGCAATTTTTGCGTTTTTAGTTGGTAGTAATTTGAAATATCTTCATAAATTGTTTTTTCAATCACACGCAGTAATTTTTGATGGTAAGTCTCGACGGACTCTAAAAAGAAAGGGTAATAGCCATGTGCAAGGTAGTCTTTAAAGTGCCCTCTTAGTTTTGCTATTGAAGCAAGCTTTGCTTCTAATTCTCCCTTATTTTCCAGTAAGGTTTGCAGACTAATGATGGGTAAGTCTGCAATATTTCTGAAGCTTAGGTATTCGCGAAACGACATGCCGGTTAAGCGAAATAGTACGGCTCGACGTGAAAGATCATGCGAGCCTTTAACGAGGTCTATGCTTGAACTGCCTGAAAAAACAACCGTGATTTTTGGGAATGAATCGTAAATATTTTTTAATTCTTGATTCCAGCCTGAGTATTTATGCACCTCATCAAAAAAGAAGAAGTTTATCCCTTCTGTTTCGATCATTTCGCTCACAAAATTAAACAGAGAATCACTTGAAAAATGGATATTATCCAGTGAGACATAAAGTGCTTCATCTGGCTTTTCTAGTTTCTCCTTGATGAATTGCAGTAGCAAGGTTGTTTTGCCTGTACCTCTCGCACCGATTAGCCCCGTTAAACGATTATTGATATTAAACTCATCAAAAATATAGCGGTGATAGCGTGATTTTGTAGCTTGTAATAAGCGTTTATGGGTGGCGAGAATTTGAGAAATCATTGGAATATAGTCTAATTTATGTTTTACTTGTTTGGAATGCAATCCAATTATACAGGCTTAATGCTTAACTATAAAGTTTTACTTCCAGAGTGCTTTATGAAATTGTTCTAGCACTTCTTCTGACTTGTTATCAAATAGCTTATTAGCTCGCCGTATGCCGCCTTGCTGATCTACTGTTCCCTTTTTGATGTTGAAGTTCCACAGATAACGATGGTAGAAATACGTGAAGCAACCAATAAATCATGGGTATTAGGTAGCGAGTACTTTAAAGAAAAAATTGCGGATAAGATTAATAGGCCGATGAATCCACGAGGTAAAGGCGGTGATAGGAAGTCTAAAAGCTATAAAAGTAAAATCAATCGAGTCTGACCCCTTTTGTTTTTGCTAAGCTGCCTGTGCGGCAGTGAACATATTGACATCCTCCCCACGTTTAAAAACGGGTTTCTAAGCTGCCTGTGCGGCAGTGAACAGAGTTAGCGATTACAACTTTTTTGCATCCATTTTCTAAGCTGCCTGTGCGGCAGTGAACATTATTAATAACCGTGATGATTCTACAGTCTCTTTCTAAGCTGCCTGTGCGGCAGTGAACACCACGGTTTTGATATCGAAATAGGCGAGATATTTCTAAGCTGCCTGTGCGGCAGTGAACTTGTTCCATTTCGTTACAACTATTACCATGCTTTTCTAAGCTGCCTGTGCGGCAGTGAACGGTGATATCAAGGCTGCAACAATGTTAGCAATTTTCTAAGCTGCCTGTGCGGCAGTGAACGGTGATATCAAGGCTGCAACAATGTTAGCAATTTTCTAAGCTGCCTGTGCGGCAGTGAACACCACTACCCCTCAATAAAACCGCATTTGAATTTTCTAAGCTGCCTGTGCGGCAGTGAACAATTTTTTCGCTAAGCCACCATTCTTATATGTTTTCTAAGCTGCCTGTGCGGCAGTGAACTGGAACAACTGTTACCCTAGCTTCTTTATAGGTTTCTAAGCTGCCTGTGCGGCAGTGAACGCCATGCTATAACCTTATCTACCGTAACTAAGTTTCTAAGCTGCCTGTGCGGCAGTGAACATAATCTTATTAATAGTGTCTGCTTGCTTAGGTTTCTAAGCTGCCTGTGCGGCAGTGAACCATTTACGATCTATCATGGCTTACTATTCTAATTTCTAAGCTGCCTGTGCGGCAGTGAACTATATTTCTTGGTGGCATCTAACCCCCGACGATTTCTAAGCTGCCT
>JALSIU010000063.1 GCA_026989715.1 Methylomonas sp. | reverse complement strand
ACTTTGTCAGCAATCATCGCGCGGTTTTTGTACATCACCGCGATGGCGGTCAGGTCTGGCTGGATCGGAAAAGGTGCATTACTGGCTGGCATTATTTAGCTCCTGCTTGGGTTACATGGGAAACCGTATCGGCAACACTGATTTCATTGCCAAGTTGCTGTTGTTCGTGTCGATATTGAGAGGCGGCGGCGATAATGCCATCTGAACCACTCACTGCATCAGGCGGTTGATTGCCCTCGGTTTGCATGGCCGATAAAGCGGCAATTTCCGGAGCGGTCTGTAAATAAGCCGTTAAAGCCGCCAAGGATTGTGTAGCCGCCCATTTTTTAAGCCCCGGCGTAGGCAGTTTGGCCGCATTCGCATCAATCAGGCGTGTCAGCTTATCGGCCTCTTGCGCCGCAGACAGTGCCGCCAATTGCGTCTGCAATTCGGCCACGACCGCCACGGGGACGTATTTATCAGGGTCAGCCTCAGCCGAAGCCGCCGCTAAGGCATCTTTATCGGCCTTTAATGTCTCAATCTGCGCCAATAACTCCGCGTTTTTGTCGCCGGCCGCCTTTAGTGTCGTACAGGCCGCCAATACGGCGGCATCATCGGCATCATCAGCCAGCCCTAGTAATTTAAGCAGTTCAGGGTTCATGGTTTCCTCTTTATGGTGGGGTAAAAATAAACTCGCAGCCGCCAACTCAATGGCCTGCATGTTTTTAATGGCAGGGTTATCGGTCAGCGCAATACTGATAAGTTGCTGCACCGCACCGGTGCGGCTGTCATAGGTAAATAAAGGCGAGATATAGCGGTATTGTTTGGCTTTGATTTTAGCCGCCGCCGTTTTTGTCCATTGCACCGACTCGGCAAACAATCCCTTGCCCTCGCGCCAGCGCAATTGCGCCCCCGAAAACATCCCCGCCGCCGCTAAGGGCTGTTTGTTCTCGGTAAACAAGAGTGATTGGTGGTCGTAATCAATCAGCATATCCGGCTGATCGCTTAACGCCGCCATCAATTGCTTGGCTTGCTTTTTATTCAAATTCCACGGCCCCTCGCCTGCCAACGAGCCTTCAGGTGCCGTAAATTCCCCTGCAGGAAATAACTGCACGGCTTTTGAGCCGGCAATTAAAGCAAAGGAGGTGGCGGCCAAGGCCAGTGTTGAATTGGTTTTTTGTTTCATAGGCGGTCAGAATACCCGCACAGATAAAAGGCGTGTTTTAACGATAATTAAAACAATGACGGGGTAGGGTGGGTAGAGCGTCTTTTGGCGAAACCCACCGTTTTGCACGCCAAAACAAACATACGCACGAGAATGCGATTTTAAGCGCGGTAAATGCAAAACCTACCTAACAGCACCTAAAAACGATTTAAACAAAAATTAAAAGGGTGTTAAACGGGTTAGATTTGATATTGTGATAAGTTCGTAGGGTGGGTAGAGCGTCTTTTGGCGAAACCCACCATTTCGTGCACCCATTTGGTGGGTTTCGCACAACGGCCTGTCGGCCGCCGTACTCTACCCACCCTACGACTAAAAACGATTTAAAAAAAATGCAAGGGCATATGCGTAGGGTGGGTAGAGCGTCTTTTGGCGAAACCCACCAAGAGGTGCTAAAAACGATTGAAACAAAAATTAAAACAGATAAATTAAGATGCTTAAGATAATGCGCCGTCTAAGTGTTGCGCAAGAATATCCATAACCTCATTTTCCCAATCTGGCGGCAGGTTCTCTTCGGGCATAAATGGACGTGCCGGAATATCCCCCCACGGCACGCCGGGCGCATATTGCCCTTTGGTCGCACCAAATTGATGGGTGAGCGCGTATTCAACGGCAGTACCAATCTCCACACTTTGATTGTCAGCATAATGCGTAAAGCTATTTTTTAGCACACCGCTGTCTTGCAGTATTTGCGCATCTCCTGCGCCATTGCCTTGTCGTCTCCTCTGTAAAGCGGTATTTGACAATGGCTTCCACGGCTCGCCGCTTGGGGACTGCTGATCAACAAACAATAAAGCAATATGATTTTCTAACGCATCACCTATTGCATCAAGAGGCGGGTGTAAATTGCCGGCGGCCTGCCTAAGACGACTTAATGACCGATCAAGTTCGCTGGTATCAAGCTGGATGTTAATCATTTTTTATCCTATTGGCCATTTGTTCGTAGGGTGGGTAGAGCGTCTTTTGGCGAAACCCACCATTTCGTGCACCTCCGGTGGGTTTCGCACAACGGCCTGTCGGCCGCCGTACTCTACCCACCCTACAATACTTAGGTCATTGACGCGCTGTTGCAACTATCGCAAGTCTCTGTCTATTTCGTCGGTATTGAGTTCAATATTATCAATATTAATCATTGACTGCTACTACATCGCCACCAAAGTAAATCATAATATATTCCTGAATGGCCCCGACACTCTCATCAGGTACTAGACGGCTAATCTCATCAAGCCATTCATCTTCATGGTACTTTTTCACAACGATACGCACCGCTTCTTCTAAAGTCATTTTAGCCACCCTAAGTTCTTAAAAATATCATCAATTTCTTGTGATATTTTCGTAAAATCGTGATCTTTCCACTGTGAATTAGAATACCCTTTATTATTATCATTAACAATATTTGAAATTTGACTTATCATTGTTTTGTCTTTTGATTTTACAGCTATCCATTGTGCATAAGACCTAGCCCACTGCTCACGCCTAGTTAAATAATAGTCTTTATTGATTGCTTGCGCGCCTTTTGTGGAAATAATGGCTTTTGTTGCATCGCTCTCATCAATCGCGTTCCGCCATTTCTCAAAAGCAGGACTTAACTCAGAGCCGAATTTTCCGCTGAGATAAAGCCCTTGGTGATCTAAAAAATGGCCTATCTCATGCGCGACAGTCAATTCAGGATTAACCGAGATTTTGGATACCGCAATAGAGTGAGGTGTTCCGTCGTGAGTAAAATGCCTATATACACCTTGAAATTTTTTACTGGTTGAGCTTTTGATAGGGATTGTAGGCAAAACCCCATCACCATGAATACGGTCAATTTTTTCTAGTACGCTTTTCGCTATGCGTTTTGTATTGCCACTTTTTGGCAAGCTAAATGCGTTAGCAACGGGAATATAAGTTTGTGTATTAATGCGTTTTATCGCTGCATCTTTAACCTTAGACTCAGGCTTGCTCTTTATCGCCTTATTAATCCCCTTGGTTAAATCTGCCCCCGGGTTATAATCCCAGCCTTTATCAGGCTTCATTGCGCTGAGTTTAATCGTCTTATTTAAGCCCTTATCTTGACCGCTGCGCGCCTGTGCTTGTTTTTCTGTGAGTGAGATTAATCGACAGCGACAGCGGTAGCCGTTGAGCGGCGCGTGAGCATTCCAAAAACTATCATCCGCTGGCTTTATCACGCCATCTAATGCTAAATGAGCGGGGCGCACGCGACTGTCATTAATTGCATCGTACATTAAATACGGCCTGTGCTGCTTATTACGCTGTATTTTTTCCCATCGTCCACGGTTGTAGTTGCTTTGGATATTGGTGCGAAAAATATTATCCAGTCGATGCTCGGGGAGTTCTAGTATGCCATTTTCCAGCATTTCCTTTTGCCATTTTTTAAACGATATGCCGCGTTGCAATCCTGCGGACAAACTATTACGCACTTGCTCTAATTGGTCCAGCGCGGCAATGCCTGCAATACTAAATGCCTGCTGTCTTGCCAAGCCTTGCAACTCCCCATAATACACATCCGGCAATACCACACCGCGTTGTTGCGCGGCTTTGATGGCCTCATAAAACTGTACACCAAAGCCAATGGCAAGCGGCTCAGTCAGCATGGGCATAACCCATTATGTCCGCCGCAAACAAAGCTTTTTCAAGTTGCGCACTAAACTCGGTCATATCCGCGCCTTGCATGACCACCGCCAAACGCTGCTCCAAATCCTCCGGGCTGGATGCGGCCGCTATCGCTGATTTAATGGCCTCTGTGGCGATAGGACTGTGCAATGGCATGTTATCAGCTAAAGCCTCAATCGCCTGCTGATCTTTAGTAAACTTTTGCAATCTTGAGGACGCGGCGGCTAAACCGCCGCTCGCGGCAGGAATAGCTAAAATCGGCTCATCCTTTTCTCGCGCCGGGATTTTTAACTTATCATTAATATAGCGCAAAGGGATTTCCGCCCCCGCCTCAGCTAATTTAGGCAAAGCATCGGCATACAAGGCCAAATCATCCGCCTCTTGGGTATCAAATACCCATTTAGGGCAGCGATCATTAGCAAATAAACCATTGAGCATGGCAATGGGATACACCAAATAGCCTGACAAAGTACTGGCTAACTGCCGCGCATCGCTGTTGCGTATATCTAACCGCACCTCATTATGTACCGTACCGAGTGCTTGGCTACCGCCCTTGCTGTCCATCGTGCTTAAGCCATTACCTAAAATGACTTTTGATTGCGTAGACTCGCACCAATCTATCATGGCTTTAAAGGGGTCAGAGCCGCCCGAGGCGGTGGCGGTAATAAAATCCATTTGCATAGAGTCAGGGATAATACCGCCTGCATTATGACCAATGCCGATAACGGCCTGCATTAAGGTTTGTTTTTCTTCGGCTGTCGCCCCGCGCGAATATTTACCCACTTTAATCGGCAAGCCATAAATTTCCAACAACTCGGCCAAATCACGCACCGAATAATTTTTAAATAAATACGGCCATGCCAAGCTTCTATGCAAGCCGGTGCGGCTCAAATGCCCGGAGCGTGATTTGTGTATATGCACAATCCAACCCAAATCGCGCAATGGCTCGCCATGCAGAGAGCTGGTGCGCAAGCGCAAAGCATTAGGCTGCGTCGGGTCTTGCGTAAACCAGCGCGGCGTGCGGTGCATCAACTCAGGAAACCAACCAAGCGCGTCCTGCTGCCAGTCTAGTTCCAAGCAACTATAACCATGCCCTAAGGCATCGAGCGCATCAAACAGCATATCTTCCACATCCAGCATATCGCGAATGCGCGCCTCCAGCTTGGCTGTCGCTTGCTTCTCGGCCTCGCTGGCCTCCGTTGGTGGCTGTAAGTGCCAATCTAATCCGACCACCGCCATTTTGCGCTTGTGCATTTCTGCCTGGATATGACCGTCTTTTTCCTCCATATCCATAAACAATTCCGCTTGCGCGACCAAATAGCCTTGCTCGGCTTGCTCCAGAATCACGCTTAAGCGTTCAGGGCTTAAGCCTTTGGCGGGATGGCCTGCAAATTCGCCCTGCAATTGCACTGCCTGAGCCGTTTGCACTTGTTTTAAGGCTTTTTTATTTTCCATTCGTAAGGTTAAAACC
>JALSIU010000062.1 GCA_026989715.1 Methylomonas sp. | reverse complement strand
TTTACCCATGCCTCCCGGCCGAAAATTCGCTATCTTAACCTGTATGGATGCACGGCTTGATCCGGCCAAATATGCAGGTTTATCAGAAGGGGATGCACATGTGATTCGCAATGCAGGAGGACGTGCGAGTGATGATGCGATTCGCTCGTTAGTCATTTCTTACAAATTACTAGGTACACGTGAGTGGTTTGTTATTCATCATACCGACTGTGGTATGGAAACATTTACTAACGACATTATGAGCGATTTGCTTGACCAAAGTTTAAAAACGGCATCGGTTGATGCTGAGGGTTGGCATGATTGTTGTGAAGGACCCGGCTCTGCCGAAGGCAAATATATCAATTGGCTAACCATTAAAAATCAGGAAAAGAGTGTTCTCGAAGATGTTATACGCATTAAAAGCAGCCCTTTAGTCCCCGATGATATTCCGGTTTATGGCTATATTTATGATGTTAAAACAGGCCGCTTAATTGAAGTGCCTGAAGCGACAACAGCAGGTAAAGCGCAATAGTGAAGGCACAATATTCAGCAGTCATCATGGGGGTAGAGTCTGAGTACGGCCTGAGTGCAGTCTTGGCAAAATATTGCGCCACACAGGGATTGCATGTTTATATCGCTGGGCGTAATACTGCCGCACTACAGAAAGTAAGCCGTCAGGTCTTGCAAAATGGCGGAACGGCTTCCGCCATCGTGATTGATGCAGGGAAAGAATATGATATGGATCATTTATTTGATGTCATTCATTTTGAAGGTACGGTGTTGCAATTTGCCGTTTATCATGTCAATAACACGATTCCTAGCTCTATTTTGGCTAATGATAGCGAAGTATTAACGGCCTTATGGCAACAAAATTGTTTAGGTGCGATGCTGTTTGCCAAAGAAGTCATTAGCTGTATGCAAGCTCATAATAAGGGGTCATTATTTTTGACGGGTATGACAACAGCTTTAGATACACAGCCTGCCTGTATGATAACCACCTCACTGCAAGCAGAATTAAAATCCTTTGCACAAAGCCTCGCTAAGGAAGTTGCATCAACGGGGATTCATGTGGTGCATGTTAGTCTTGATTCTCAGTTTAAAGCCCAGCGTATCACACCTAGCTTTCCGGGATACACTCCCAAAAACGAGAGCGAAAACTTATCAACACTAGAGACCATTGCTGAAACTTATTGGCATATCCATCAGCAAACGGCTGATTTATGGGTACACGAATTCGAGCTTAAACCATTTAAAGTATGTTTCCAGTCCAAAAGCACGCACCCTACACTTTAAAATCACTCTAAAAGAGCCTTGCGTGCAACAAAACACAAGGCTCTTGCACGCTCTTTGTTATTCTCAGAGAGCAACTATAAATCTTCAATATCAAACTCTACGATACAACGCTTTTTTTTGCTGAACGCTATGCCAATCAGATGTATAGGCATTCCCATTGCTTGATATTTTTGCGCGTAGCCTTTATCTTTTAATTGTTGTAATGCTTGGCCTTTAGGGACTTGCTCTACCACTTTAAATTCAAATAAATAGATATGCCCGTTAAACTGTACGCTCATATCGATACGCCCGTGATTAGTCGTGTCTTCTAGGGTAACCGCTAAACCCAATGCGGCAAAGTGCGAATAAAATATGCTGGCATAATAACCTTCATATTGAGCAATCGGGTTATTACGGTACCAATCGTGCGGAATACTGGCAAAAAAAGCATTGAATAACGATTGTAAACCAACGCAATCGACTTTCTGCAGAAGCTGCAATAAACGTAAGCGGTTGCTAAATGCTTGTTGACCATCAGCCCCATAAGCCGTTAATAACGCTGAGTTTAAGCTGGTTTCCACTTCTTTATTCGGGTAACCGAGTGTGTATACCCAAAGCCCGGTGGCGATTTCTTCAACCTTGCTAAAGGTTAAATATCCTGTTTGAAACAATAAAGCATCACTATTGATATGGTCTACATCAAAGACAGAGAGTAAATCCAAGCTCGTTTGTTGCTTGGCTAAGTTAGGCGTAAAAAAGCCGCGTTGACTCAGTAATTTGATTAAAAAGGTGGGCGTGCCGGTTTCAAACCAATAGGGCTTGAAAAGACCTTCTCTAAAAAGCAATAAAATATCAAAGGGGTTATAAACGGACCGACCAGACCAGTTGTAACCGTTATACCATGTACGAATTTTTTGCCGATCAAACGCTTGCAATTCAGCTGCAAAAACCGTATCAATATCCTGGTCGGTATAACCACAGATAGCTGAATAATCTTTACTCACAGTAATATCCTGCAAGTTGTTTAATCCGGAAAATAAACTGACTTTACTAAACTTAGAAACGCCGGTGAGCAGGGTAAAACGAATATGTGCATCCATATCTTTAATCACCGAATAAAGATTACGCAAGCCTTCGCGCATGATGGTGGCTACCTCGGGACACTCTAAATTATCTAAAATAGGTTTGTCATATTCATCAACCAAAATGACGACCCTTTCCCCGGTCGCCGTATGTGCGGCACGTATCAATTCGGCAAAATAGGCTGCAATATTTTTTTGCCGACACATTAAACTGAGTGCTTGCCGATTAATATCAAGCTGTTCTTGTATTTTTAAATCAAGTTCGGTTTGTGTTGTTACCACACCGCCGCCAAAGCTAAAACGAATCACCGGATATTTACGTGACCAATCCCAGTTATGTTCGGCATATAGCCCTTTGAATAAGACTTTATTGCCTGCAAATAATTCAGCCAAAGTATCAATAAATAATGATTTACCAAATCTTCGCGGACGGGATAAGAAGTAGTGCGTTCCCTCTGCTATCAGCTTTAACGCATAGTGAGTTTTATCCACATAATAATAATCACCTTCTCGTATTTTACAAAAAGTCTGTATCCCAATGGGTAGTTTCTTAGCCTGTGTGTGCTGACTATGCATGATGAATTTTAAGCAATGTGCAAGGCGTTGAGGGTTACTTTATGGCACGAATTAATTTGACCAAATGCGAACTGCCGGGTAAAACGGCTACCGAATCAAAACCACATGCTTGAATCGTTTTAACGGTTTGGCGATTAATATTAGCCCCCACTAGGCGCACTACAATAGGGTTTAACATATGCATCATGGCAGCGATGATTTTATGCGAACTGAGAACATGTTCGAGTAATAATACCTGCCCTGCCGGTTTACAAACCCGTTTTAATTCTTGTAAACCTAGTTCAGGATCCGGCACGGAACAGAATAAAAAAGTACCGATAACACAATCAAAATGATTATCAGGGAAGTCTAATTGCTGTACATCCATTACTGCCAAATCAATTCCCAGTGCCAGTTGCTCATTTTTCTTTTGCGCTTGTTGCAACATGGCAGGGCTAAAATCAATTGCGGTATAGGATTTATCAGCAGGGTAATAGGGGAAATTTTTACCGGTACCAACGCCGACTTCCAGTATTTTATCACCCTGCACTTGTTGCCAAATGCGTGCGCGTAAATCACCAAACATCATTGTTTCCATCATGCCTTCAATGCGATCAAAATAAGGGGCGATACGATCATAACGCTTTTTAATTATATCAGTCTGTTGGCTCATACCTTGTTACTCCGGTGAATAAATACTCTCTGCCAATAATACGCTCTCGCTTTTATATAGCGATGGGGGCGGCAATATGCGGATGTGGCTCATACCCTACAATTTCAAAATCTTCAAATTGATAATCAAAAATACTGGCAGGTTTACGTTTGATAATCAGTTTTGGCAAGGCTTTCGGCTGGCGTTGCAATTGTATTTTAGCTTGCTCAAAATGATTACTGTACAAATGGCAATCCCCTATGGAAATGACAATCTCTCCTACCTCCAAATCGCATTGCTGGGCAATCATATGCGTAAAAATGGCAAGGCTGCAAGTGTTATAGGGGTTGCCTAAAAATAAATCATTACTTCTGATATATAACGAACCACTTAATTTACCATTGGCCACATACCACTGATACAACAAATGACAGGGTGGCAAAGCCATTTTGCCATTAGCTGCATTTTGTTGTGGTGATTTAGATTCATCCGGCAAGTCGGCAACATTCCAGCCGCTAATAATATGCCGGCGACTGTCAGGATTATTTTTAATACCTGCAATCAAGGCACTGACTTGATCATAGCGGCTTCCATCAGCCCCCTGCCAGTTACGCCACTGCGCCCCATAAACCGGACCTAACTCCCCTGCTTCTGTTGCCCATTCATTCCAGATGCTAACGCCATTATCATTCAGATATTTAATATTGGTATCACCGCGTAAAAACCATAACAGTTCATAAATAATAGATTGGGTATGTAAACGCTTGGTAGTCATTAAAGGCAGCCCATCCTGCAAATTAAAGCGCAATTGACGGCCAAAAAGTGACTTAGTGCCTGTACCGGTACGGTCACCTTTTAAACAGCCCGTATTGAGGGTTTCTGCGAGTAATTCTAGGTATTGTTTCATGTTGTATTTTTAAATATTGCTTTGATATATCACCGCTATCCTAATACTATTCATCACACTCAGAGAGTGCTAGGAGAATACGATAACTATACTTTTGCTTGCGCTTTATAAGCAATGCCGATTAATAGCGCACCCAATATAATCATCGGCAAGGATAAAATCTGCCCCATAGTTAACCAATCCATTGCGAGATATCCCAGGTGCGCATCAGGGACACGATAGAATTCGACAATAAAACGGAAGATGCCATAAAACATGGCAAACATACCTGAAACCGCTCTATAAGGTCTTGGCTTACTAGAATAAAACCAAAGGATTAAGAACAGCACCAACCCCTCTAAAGCGGCTTCATATAGTTGCGAGGGATGTCTTGGTAAGGGGCCCGCTCCCGGAAAAACAAATGACCAATAAACATCGGTCGTTCTGCCCCATAATTCGGCATTAATAAAATTACCAATCCGACCGGCAAATAAACCCACAGGCACGACCGGGGCAATAAAATCCGTTAATGCAAATAGGGTACATTGATTTTTTTTGGCAGAAATCCACATGGCAACCACAACCCCGATTAAGCCACCATGAAATGACATCCCTCCTTCCCAAACTCTAAATAGCATGATGGGGTCATCCATAAAGCGACTAAAATTATAAAAGAGAATATAACCGACACGCCCGCCCAAAATAACCCCCATGGCAGCGTAAAAAATAAGATCCTCTAATGCTTCAGGCTTAATGGGTGAATGGGTTTTACTGACGCGTTTACTTAATAAATACCAAGCACCGGCTATGCCGATTAAATACATTAACCCGTACCAATGTACTTTAAGGGGGCCTAAACTCACAGCAACAGGATCAATCAGTGGGTATGTCAACATATCA